>CAZYXN010000031.1:0-24317 GCA_964651105.1 uncultured Muribaculum sp.
CTATTGCGATTGATCCAGACAATTTGTTGGCATTGAATAATTGTGCATATTATCTTGCTGTTGAAGGACGGGATTTGGACAGAGCTGAGACCATGAGCGCGAGGACAATAAAGGAGAAACCTGATGATGCTACTTCTCTTGACACATATGCATGGATTATGTTTAAGAAAAAGAATTATGTCGAGGCTTTGGCATATATTGAAAAAGCCATGGCTAATTCAGAGGATCTGAGTGAAGAGTTGTGTCACCATGCAGGAGATATATACTTTATGAACGGAGAGCCAAAGAAAGCTGTTGAATATTGGGAAAAAGCATTGAAATATAATCCTGACAATGAATTGTTAAAGCGTAAAGTCCATCATAAAACTTATTTCTACGAATAAAATTACCGATAATGAGATTTTCACATATTCTTCCAATAATATTTTGTTTGATTTTTTTGTCAGGATGCGGTTCCTCTAAGAAAGCTGTGACTCCTTCGTCGGGAGCGATATCTGGAACGGTCTCGTTTGCTGAAGTTGCCGGGAATTCACCTGAATGGGATGATGTGGAGGTGCCTATAAATGTTAGGATTTCCTCACCGATTAATTTCAATATATCGGGGCGCGCTAAGATGATACGTGGTAAAGTTGTGGACATAAGCCTTAGAATGCTTGGATTTGAAGTGGGACGTATATATCTTGATTCTGATTCAGTGTTCGGTTATATTAAAACGTCTAAAATGTGTATTGCCGAGAGTCTTGGAGATTTGACCGCTCAGATTCCTGTCAATATATCGAATATTCAAGACTTGCTTACAGGTGTATTGTTTATAGTGGGCAATGAGTCTTTGTCAGGTACTGATAAAAAATACTTTTCAATCGAGCCAGAAAATGGGGGTGCAATGATGATACCTAATAAACAACCTAATCAATTTCAATATGGATTTTTTGTAGACGATGAAAACCATGTCAGTCGTTTTGTCGGTGGGAATAAGGGAAAAAATATTCAATTCATAGGTGATTATTCGGATTATTATTCAACCTTAAATATGGCAGGTGGCATTGACGTGACAGTAACATTGAATCGACCTATTATTGCTTCGATTGACTGGCGATGGGAAAGCGCTAAATGGAATAAAGGGATTTCAGAGGGATTTTCAATGCCGAGAGGATACAAACGAGTGAAATCTCAGCAGCTTCTGAATAATTTGCCAAAGTAAATGATGATGGGGAAAAAGGTAATATTGCTGTTGATGACATTAATGTTATGTTTGGATTGCGGTGCAGCACGCCCACGTAAATCACGTAGCATGGAGAATGTGCGTAAGGAAAAGAAATTGACAGAGGAGCAGATTCGTCAGGCGGCATTGCAATTGGAGGAAAATAAGAAAAAGACATCACGTTCATTAAACGCATTGAACACTCTTAATGCCGAGATTAAGGAACATAAGGTAAAGATTTCATCGCTTAATGGACAGATTCTTGCTCTTGACCATGAAATGAAGGGTTTGTCGGATTCAATATCCGCTCTTGACGGCAAACTTGAAACAATGAGAAAAAGTTACTCCGGATCAGTGAAAAAAATTAAGGAATCACAGACCGGACTTACTTCCAAGCTTGCGTTTATTTTCGCTTCTGAATCCTTTATGCAGGCATATCGCAGGATGCGTTATCTTCAGGAGTTTTCGGCATGGAGAAAGAAAAAAAGCGATGAGATTCAGTTGGTCAGAACCGAACTTGAAACAAAGAAGGACAAATTGACTAAATTGCAGAAAGATAAAGCCGAATCTCTTGCTAAATTGAAGCGAGAACATGACGTTTTATCTTTGAAACAATCTGAAACAACAAAACTGGTGGCAGAACTTAAATCGGAGGGATCGGCCATCAATGAAGTGATTAAAGATAAAGAGGCACAGGCAAGAGCTCTTGATAAAGAGCTTGATCGATTGATTGCCGAAGAGCAACGCCGTCAGGAAGAAGAACGAAGAAAGGCAGAAGAGAAGAGACTTGCTGAAGAGAGACGATTAGCTGAAGAACGCCGTATTGCTGAAGAAAAACGTCTTGCTCAGGAGAAATCAGATAAAGATCGTCAACAGAAACAGTTGGCGGATAATGCGAAGAAGGCTAATAAAAAGGATAATAAAGGAAAAGCAGACAAAAAAAATAAGAAAACCGACAATAAAAAGCCGGAATCAATGATTGCCAGCTCAAAGCCGGTTACAGCCTCACGACTTGCGGCCGGAGTGGATAACAGCACGGCATTGAAGAAACTTTCAGGAAGTTTTGAAAGCAATAAGGGAAAATTGCCATTCCCTGTTTCAGGAAGATATAAAATTGTCCGTGCTTATGGGCGGCAGCAACATCCCGACTTGCCTCATGTTACGACCGAGAATAGCGGGATTGATATAGAGGTGTCGCCTGGAAGTCCTACTCGGGCTATATTTAATGGAAAGGTATCGGCAATATTTCGCCAGCCCGGATTTAATACGATTGTGATGATACGCCATGGAAACTATCTTACGGTGTATGCTAATCTTGGCGATATATTGGTGAAAAATGGGGAGGAGGTGAAAACCGGTCAGACCATAGGACGTATATATGCTGATCCTGATGATGGAAATCGTTCAATACTGCATTTTGAACTTAGGAAGGAAAGAGAGAAACTTAATCCCATGGCTTGGGTAAAATAATTGTAGTCGATGACTTCCGTGAAGGTTTCTAAGCATAGTTCAGGATTATCAGCGATTGTCTTGAAAGCCATGGGGCTTTTTGGGGGATTGCAGATTGTAGGAATTCTGAGCTCAATCATACGTACCAAATTCGTCGCATTATGGCTGGGGCCCGCCGGGGTCGCTTTGTTCGGTATCTATAATGTCGCTGTTGAAATGATTTCATCTGCGACTCAGTTAAATCTTCGTAATACTTCTGTGCGTGAGATTGCCGTTGAAGCATCGAAAGGTTCTTCGATATCCGTTATTGTAAATGTAGTAAAGAAATGGGCATGGATTCTTGGCTTGTTTGGTTCGGTAGTCATGCTTGTATTTGCTTCTTTATTGAGCCGATGGACATTTGGAAACGAAAGCCATACGATGGCATATATATGGCTTTCGGTGGTTATGCTTCTGTCATCATTGACGGGGGGTGAATCTGCAATATTGCAAGGAACCCAAAGATTGAAAAAGTTGGCATCAGCATCAGTGTGGGGCACTGTGGGCGGCACTGTTTTCTCAATACCGTTATTCTATTTTTTCAGACTCGATTCAATTATTCCGTCGATTATAATTTATACGTTGACCAATCTTGTTGCGGTCATGTGGGTTAGATACAAGCCTGATGATGATATTTATGTCCCGTTATCGACGGTTTTGAAAGATGGCCGCAATCTTATTGTTCTGGGTTCTTTTTTGACTGTCTCGGCATTTGTCACTCAGTTGTCATCATATATTTTTATGGCTTATCTGAATAATGTTGGCGGAGAAGATGCGGTAGGTTTCTATCAATCTGGATTCACATTGGTGAATCGTTATTTGGGACTTATATTTACGGCTATCGCAATGGAATATTTTCCACGGTTGTCTTCTGTGTCCGCATCATTGAAACGGATGTCGGTTTACGTCAATCATGAGACATTGATCGTTCTGGTTGCCATGATTCCCGCATCAATTCTTTTTATCGCTTTGCGTGGGGTTATAGTCAATATTTTCCTTTCGTCTGAATTTGATGTTATCCATGATTATATATCATGGGGGGCGGTAGGTTCGATTTTGCGCGGGATGAGTTGGTGTATGTCATATGCTATTTTGGTGCGTGGCGACGGGAAATGTTATCTTTTCACGGAATTGTCCAGTTGCTTATTATATCTGCTGTTTAGCTATGCCGGATTTTCGTTATATGGGATAGACGGATTAGGATATGCTTATTTTTTATGGTATTTGGGTTATGCTATTATCGTGGGGTTTGTATGTCGCAAAAGATATGATATACGACTTTCAAGACCGATACTTTTTATGGGAATCGGTGGAATCGCTCTTTCGGCTGCCGCTGCGATTTTCGTAAGCTACAATTCATGGATTGTTCTTGCGGCAGGTATCGTAGTTACATATTTATCATTCCGGAAAGTGCGTTCGTTACTTAGATGTAAATCTTAGTTTATATGGCGCATCATATCATGCAGACCGCTGTTCGGCCCCATGACAGTTAGGACATCTCCTTCCTGAAGTTTGGTATCCGGAGTCGGATTAGTCATCATCTGTAATGTATCGGTCTGTATACCTAAGAAGTTCTTTTTAGGAGAAGTACGAGATATTGCCAACAGTTTGATTTTAAAATCTTTTTCAAAATCAAGATCTTTTATTTCCGTGCCTATATAATATTCAGGAACCTTGAATCTTATAACATATGTGTCATGGTCTATCCTCAATGAATCGACATGGCAGTTTAGTTCAAGTTCCCGAGTCAGTTCTCTCGCAGCTCTTTGTTCAGGTGTAAGTATTCGGTCGACTTTGAATCCTTCAAGTATTGTTTCGTGTATTTCATCGACTGCCCTGGCATATATGCGGTTTACTCCAAGTTTGCGTAGCAGTGCGACGGTTTTTATGCTTGCTCCGAAATTTTCTCCGATTGCGACAATAACGAGATCCACAGTCTTTAACGGAAGAACCGATAATGCGGCTTCTTCTGTAGTATCTATTATGTATGCTGTTGATATCTGGTCTTTAAGTGATTCGACAACAGTTGCGTTCTTGTCGGCTCCAATGACTTCATGCCCCATTGCGGTCAGGTCTGTCGCAAGATTGGAACCGTATATACCAAGTCCGATTATTAGATATCTCATAGTTTTGAATTGAATTAGTTTATGATTAAATTGTCGGTCGGATATTTTACCGGAGAACCGTTCTTATTGCCTGTTACTCCTATTAATAAGGATATGATTCCGACTCGTCCGAGAAACATGGCTATCGCAAGTAATATTTTTGATGATGATGACAGCAAGGGTGTGATGCCGAGTGATGATCCGACAGTAAATAGTGCTGATAGGGTTTCAAAAAGAAGGCTCTTGGCAGGAAGTTGAGGTTCCAGAAACATCAGCGTTATTGCAAATAACAGAAATGAGACTATCGAAAGAGTCACGACCGCATTAGCTCTCCTGATTGAACCGATTGCTATTGTGCGGTGAAATGCTGTTACATGTTCTCTTCCTAAGACAATCGCTCTTAGATTGATAAGTACGGCGGCGAAAGTATTGACCTTTATACCTCCGGCTGTGGATTGTGACGCGCCTCCAATCCACATCAGAAACATTATAAACAATAGTGTCACATTAAGGAATCCTGCAGGATTTACCGAAATGAACCCTGAGCTGCGAGGGGTGGTGGAATTAAAAATTGATTGAGCTATTTTGTCATACATGCTTAAGCCTGCAAGAGTATTGTTTCGCTCAAAAATGAAGAATACCACGATACTTATGACGAAAATAATAATAGTGGTGTATAATGCGATTTTTGTGTTTAGATTATATATGTGCACCGGTCTGATTCCGTTCTGTCGTCCGCTTATCCAATTCCAGGCTCTTCTGACATATTCAAAAAAGACATCTCTAAAATTAACTAATATAGGAAATCCTATTGCTCCGGCCATTACAATAATACTCACAACAATATATATGGATTGGTTTGAGTTCATCAGAGCCGGGTTGGCCATGCCTCCTGGAAGATTTGAAAAGCCGGCGTTGCAGAACGCCGACATGGAGTGGAATGCCGAGAATGCAATCTGGTCATGTAATGACATGTCAAGCACGTCATGTATAGAGAGCCATATAAAAATTGCCCCAATCGCTTCAATTGCTATTGTGAATAAGAAAATATATAGTAATGTCGGGAGAAGTGAATTGATTGACTTTGTATAAATCATATCCTTTACCATCAGTTGGCTGTAGACTGAAGTGTTTCCACTGAAAAATAGAGCGAAAAAGCTTGTGAATGTCATAACGCCAAGACCTCCGATTTGTATCAGCAATGCAAGGATTGTTATTCCGAATGGCGTAAAGGTTGAAGGGATGTCAATTGTGGTAAGTCCGGTAATGCATACGGCGCTGGTCGATACAAATAAAGCGTCAATGAATTCAATATCGGTATAAGTGCATCTTGGCATCATAAGTAAAAATGCTCCGGCAAAAATGCAGAAAAGGAAACTGCATGATAATATGAGAGAGGGATTGGTGCGTTTTCCCATTATGCTTATGATACCGTAGCTGACGGCTACTATTGAATATGCGAATAGGATGATGAGTAAAAACTTATTGCTGTATACTATATTAGCAAGTAGCTGACTCCATGGCTCTTGTGGATTAGGGTATAATGTAGGTATCAACGTAGCGAGAACTGCGATGTCAACGATACATTTTATCGGACGTGTTTCTCTGAATGTTTTGCGCAGGTTGAATATAAGATTAAAAAGGACATTAATGATGAATACGCCTTGTATAAGATGAAAATAGTGAAATAATGTTTTGATTTCAGTGTGAGTGTGTTCATATCCGGTATAATCTATGAGCATTATAAGGCAGACTGTTGCTGAAATAAACACAATCATGGAAAGTCCGGACGTGATGTTTTTTATCAGATTGGTGTAATGCTTCATCCTCCGCTCCCAGTGGAGTAGTGTGCGATTGGCTCTCTGTGAAATATGTCGTGGCAAAAGCCTTGAAAAATTCATATTCAGGTGGATATAAACAGTCCTATTTTATTACTAACATGATTTTTTAGCGGAATGTTATTTAGTTACAAAGATAATAACTAAATTTGTATAAAAATAATTCAAAACAGATAACCTATGACGGAAAATACCGAAGAAGAAAAAAGCGGATTAAATTTCGTTGAGCAAATAGTAAGTGAAGATTTGGCGGCGGGTAAAAATGGCGGGCGCCTTAATACTCGATTCCCGCCGGAACCGAATGGCTATCTTCATATCGGACATGCTAAGGCTATATGCATGGATTTCGGAATTGCGGAAAAATTCGGTGGAACTTGCAATTTGCGTTTTGATGACACAAATCCTACGAAAGAGGATGTCGAGTATGTCGATTCAATTCGCGAGGATATTCACTGGCTTGGTTTTGACTGGGGTGACAGAGAATATTATGCAAGCGACTATTTTCCACAGCTTTTTGATCTTGCCGTTAGATTGATCAAGGAGGGTAAGGCATATGTTGACCACCAGACTTCGGAAGAAATTGCGCAGCAGAAGGGGACTCCGACTCAGCCGGGAGTAAATAGCCCTTATCGTGACCGTCCCATAGAAGAAAATCTTGATTTGTTCATGAGAATGAATGCAGGAGAATTTGAAGAGGGCACTTATGTGTTGCGAGCTAAAATAGACATGGCTTCTCCTAACATGCATTTCCGTGATCCCATCATGTATCGGATTATCAAATATCCTCACCATCGTACAGGTACTACTTGGAAGGTATATCCCATGTATGACTTTGCTCATGGACAGAGTGATTATTTTGAAGGGGTCACACATTCAATATGTACACTTGAATTTGTGCCTCATCGTCCGCTATATGAATATTTTGTTAAGGAACTTGCTGATGAGTCATATTGCCCTCGACAGATTGAGTTCAATCGGTTGAATCTCACATATACCGTTATGAGCAAGCGTAAACTGCTTCAGTTGGTGAAAGAAGGTCTTGTTGCAGGCTGGGATGACCCTCGAATGCCGACTATCTCAGGTATGCGTCGTCGTGGTTTTACACCTCGTTCAATCCGTAATTTTGTGGATATGATTGGCTACACTAAAGTTGAGGCTCTTAACAGCATATCATTGCTTGAATATGCCGTGCGTGAGGATTTGAATAAAATTTCATCTCGAGTGATGGCAGTCATGAATCCGGTAAAAGTTGTTATCACCAACTATCCGGAAGGCAAGGAGGAGCTTGTTGAAATGGAAAACAATCCGGAAGATTCTGCTGCAGGAACTCATAAGATGCCATTATCGCGTGAGATTTATATCGAACGTGATGATTTCATGGAAAATCCGCCTAAGAAGTTTTTTAGACTTGCTCCAGGCGGTGAAGTTCGTCTTAAAGGCGCTTACATTATCAAATGCGAGGACTTTAAGAAGGATGAAAATGGAAATATAACTGAAATTTATTGTACTTACGATCCTGAGACTCTTAGTGGAATGCCCGGAAGCATGCGTAAGGTTAAAGGAACCCTTCACTGGGTATCTGCGGCTCATGCTAAAAATGCGACCGCACGTTTGTATGACCGTTTGTTTTCAGTTGAAAATCCGGCAGAAGAGAAAGAGCGTGATTTCCGTGATATGCTGAATCCGGATTCTTTGAAGGTGGTTGAAAATATTAAAATTGAGCCGTACCTTGCGGAGACTGCTGAGATTGGCGGACATTTCCAATTTCAACGCATAGGTTATTTTACCCTTGATCCTGACAGTAAGGATGGTAATTTGATTTTTAACCGCACTATTCAGTTAAAGGATACTTGGGAAAAAATACAAAAAAAATAGCATAGGGCCGATGGATGCAGAAATGGACGAAGTAAGAAGCTTGTACATTAAATTCAAAAACGCTCTTATCGCTGGAGATGTTGAGAAGTTCTACGATGAAGTGGATCTTCTCAATATCTATGATTATGCCGGCGATGAAAATGATCTTTTTGTACAATTTGAGATTTTGCGTCTTGCGGCGCGTTCTTTCCCTGAAAGTCCTGATTTTGCATCGAGAAGCGCTTTTTTCCTGAAGGAAGTGCTTGATGAATCAGACGGAGCGAAGGCTTTGGCTAAACAGCATAAAGATGATTCTTTTGTTTGGACAGTGTTGAATCTGTCTTTTGAGGGTGATGCTGAAAAGATTAAATCCGGACTTGAAAAAGCCCTCAGACATCGTCATACTCTTGAAGATGATGATGTGTTGCGTTTGATTGATTTATGTTCCGATTATAATCTCCAGGAATGGCTATATGAAAGCTATGAGAAAATTTTAGTATTATGTGCTTATCCTGATACGTTCTTGCTTGAACTTGCCGAAGTGTTTTATACTCAGGGGGCTTACGGATATACAATAGAATTGTTGGAGAAATTGACCGAAATACAGCCGTTTAATGCTGTTGTATGGTCGCGTCTTGCTGATACACATGCGTTGAACAGAAATCTTGACAGCGCGTTATCGGCAGTTGATTATGCTATTGCCATAGAACCTGAGAAATTGGAATATCGGGTACAGCGTGTAAGATTAAAATATTATTGTGGGACTCCTTCCGATAAAGATATATCCCAACTTTATTCTATTCTTGACAAAGATCCGGAAAATCTGGAATGTATCAATGTCCTTTTCGCGATTATATTGGACAGGGGGGAATATTCTAAAGTGATCGACATAATGATGCATCTGCTTGATGCGTGTAGTGACAATTCTGTCGCGGTTGATATTGCAGAGAAGTTGTTTTTGCTAAATAATCGGCCGGTTGTCACTCAAATTATTCAAGATTACTTTGTATCTGGAAAATTGATTGTTCCGGATAAATTTGAATGGGCCCGACGACAATTTCAGAACGGATGTTATGCCGCTTGTGCGGAGATCATATTGTCTTTTATCGGCAATCCTATTTCAAAAGAACTATGGGATATGCTTTTTGAAAGTCTTTATCGTATCAAGGATTATAATAAAATTGCTGAATTATTCACTGATTCAGAATATGGAATCAATGATACTTATAAAGATGCGGAGAATCAGTTGTTTCCTATGTTCATCGTCGCACTCGCTTTAGTGCGTACAGCACATAATAAGGAGTTCATAGAAATCGCCAACTTTTTGTTGGAGGATCGTCCTGTGGCTGTAGAGAATTTTAAGCAGCGTCTTGCGGTCAGTGCTGCTTTTAGTATTCTTCATGCGATATTGCAATTTATTTCTACGGGTACGCAATTTGATATAGATTCATTTGATCCCTTTACAGAATGAGATTAAATAAAATAAAGCGTACCATAATTAATGATACGCTTTATTTATTATCCGTTTTGCGGAAGGGTGGAGCGCAGAATCAGATATCCGATTATTCCGGATAGCAAAGATCCGACAATAATTCCGAGTTTGGCATTGTTTAGTAAAATTACTCCTGCACTTCCTGTGTTATCAAATGTCAGATTGGCAATGAAAAGTGAGACAGTGAACCCGATTCCTCCGAGTACGGATACGCCTGAAAGCATTTTAAAATTAGTATTTTCAGGTTTCGGAGCGACATTAAGTTTAATGGCTCCCCATGAAAAAGCAAATATGCCGAGAAATTTGCCTATTACCAGTCCGAATATAACAGCGAGACTAATTCCGCTTACTAATGCCGAGGGTTCCAATCCCCATAATGTTATTCCTGCATTAGCAAATGCAAAGATTGGGATGATAATGAAATTTACAATAGGATGTAATGAGTCTTCAAGATCTTGAAGAGGGGATATGACTTTATCCGATGCTGATTCTATTTCCTTTAGATGATCCATCTGAGCTTTAGTAAGGATTGATTTTTTTGTCAGAGCCTCATCATCGGCAATATTGAAGTATGCGATTTGCGTACGTATGGTTTTGATATAATTTTTGGGCGGCAATACCGGTGTTGATGGTATGCAAAACGCTACAAGCACTCCGGCAATAGTCGGATGAATCCCGGAATTTAAGAAGAGGTACCATACTCCGGTTCCTATTACAAGATAAAATATTTTACTTTGTATCATGAGCTTTGAGCCAAGAAACAGCATTGCCAATAACCCGATTGCGTATAGCAACAGGCTTATTTCGATATGATCTGAATAAAATATGGCAATCACTATGATTCCGCCTATGTCATCTACGACTGCAAGTGTTGTCAAGAAGATTTTTAAAGATACCGGCACACGGCTTCCTAACATCCCAAGTATGCCTAATGTGAAAGCTATGTCGGTAGCCATTGGAATTGCCGCTCCTCCGATGTAATCTGTCCCTGACGCAAGCGTCATATATATTCCTACCGGTACAAGCATACCACCAATGGCGGCTATTATTGGCAGTAATGCCTGTTTTATAGAACTTAGTTCTCCAACAAGAATCTCGCGTTTTATCTCAAGTCCGATTGTGAAGAAGAACAATGCCATAAGAGCGTCATTGATGAATTGCAGCATTGTCATCGGATGACCGGCATGGCTGAATATATTGAAAGAACCTATCTGAAGACGTATTTCCTGATTCCAGAAATCGGAATATAATTCATTAATACCTGGAATATTTGCTACAATCAATGCTAACAAAGTGGTGCCGATAAGCACATTGCCTCCAGTCGCATGACGTTTTAGCGAGCGTCTGGCTGTGAAAAAAGTACTGTCGGCATTCTCGACATGAAATTCTTTACTTGTCATAAGTAGGATAAAATAAATAGTCTTTATCCTATTATAACAAATAAATATCAATCAAGTTTCAGCACGGCAAGGAATGCTTTTTGAGGCACTTCCACTGAACCGATCTGTTTCATGCGTTTTTTGCCTTTTTTCTGTTTCTCCAACAATTTACGTTTACGTGAAATGTCTCCTCCATAACATTTTGCTGTTACATCTTTGCGGACAGCTTTGATAGTCTCTCTGGCTATTATCTTGGCGCCGATCGCGGCTTGAATGGCAATATCGAACTGTTGTCTGGGAATCAGTTCTTTTAGCTTTTCACACATCCTTCGGCCAAAAGTCACGGCATTGTCAACATGAGTAAGCGTGCTTAATGCATCTACACTTTCTCCATTTAACAATATATCGAGTTTGACAAGTTTTGATTCACGGAAATCATGTAGATGGTAGTCAAATGACGCGTATCCTTTGGAGATTGATTTTAGTTTATCATAGAAGTCTATCACAATCTCACCAAGAGGCATATCAAATATCATTTCCATACGGTTGCCGGAGATATATTCTTGTTTTATAAGCTCTCCTCGTTTGCTAAGACACAATGTCATAATAGGGCCTATAAATTCTGCCGCTGTTATGATTGACGCGCGTATATATGGTTCCTCGATATGGTCTATAAGGGTGATATCCGGCAACCCGGAAGGATTGTGAACCTCGGTCATATTGCCTTTCTTGTCATATACGCGATATGACACATTGGGGACGGTTGTGATAACATCCATGTCAAATTCACGCCCAAGACGTTCCTGGATAATCTCCATGTGAAGGAGTCCTAAAAATCCGCAACGGAATCCAAATCCAAGAGCCATTGACGATTCAGGAGTAAATGTCAGAGAAGCGTCATTCAGTTGCAGCTTTTCAAGCGATGAACGCAGGTTTTCGAAATCTTCTGTCTCAATAGGATAAACTCCGGCGAAGACCATAGGTTTTACCTCTTGAAATCCCTCAATAGAATTATCGCAAGGTCTTTCTACATGCGTGATTGTATCGCCTACTTTGACTTCTTTAGATGTTTTTATACCTGAGATGATATATCCTACGTTCCCTGCTGACAATTCCTCGCGTGGCGACATGTCAAGTTTTAGTACACCGATTTCATCGGCGTGGTATTCTTTCCCTGTCGCGACAAACTTTACAAAATCATTTTTTCGGATTGTTCCGTTGATGATTTTATAATATGCAATAATCCCTCGAAACGGATTGAAAACAGAGTCAAATATCAATGCTTGCAACGGGGCTTTCGGATCACCTTCAGGAGCCGGAATACGTTCTATTATAGCTTGTAGTATTTCCGGAACGCCGATACCGGTCTTTCCTGACGCACGTATAATTTCTTCCGGTTTACAACCAAGCAAATCTACAATTTGATCCTCCACTTCGTCAGGTTTGGCACTGTCAAGGTCAACCTTGTTT
Source organism: uncultured Muribaculum sp. (assembly GCA_964651105.1). GTDB lineage: Bacteria > Bacteroidota > Bacteroidia > Bacteroidales > Muribaculaceae > Muribaculum. Next base: position 12,828 of record CAZYXN010000031.1, read on the forward strand.
ATGACCGGAATAATCTCAAGATTATTGTCAATAGCCATATAGAGATTGCTGATGGTTTGGGCTTGAATCCCTTGCGACGCATCTACAATAAGAAGCGCTCCTTCGCATGCGGCTATAGAGCGTGACACTTCGTATGAAAAGTCTACGTGTCCCGGAGTGTCTATAAGATTCAGAGTGTATTCTTCTCCATTGAGCTTGTAGTTCATCTGGATAGCATGGCTTTTAATTGTTATGCCACGTTCTCTTTCAAGTTCCATGTCATCAAGCACTTGGGCCTGAAGATCTTTAGGTGCGACAGTGCCGGTATATTCAAGTAATCGGTCGGCAAGAGTGCTCTTGCCATGATCGATATGTGCGATAATACAGAAGTTTCGGATATTTTTCATAATGCAAAATTACAAAAACTATTTGACTTATTGTGTGCCTGATATAATAAAATGAGCGGAGATGCCCGTCAGGCATCTCCGCTGCAATCAGATTATTGTTAAAACATATTGTTAGTAGTTCCATTGGCAAGCAACCATTCTCAAATTATCGCAAGCGATAGTGCGGAAGTCGTTGATATAGTTGTAACGGCAGTTGATGTAGGTAAGAGCCTGGTCAAATGATACGTCCAACATGGTCAACTGGTTGTTGTTGCAAATAAGTCTTTGTAGGAAAGTCTGGTTGCTCAACGTCAATTGGGTGAGGTCATTGTAAGAGCAGTCTACGAATTGAATGTTAGGACAATTGTCTACAGTGAAGCTGGTCAAGTCGTTGTAAGAGCAAACAATGTCAAGAAGTGCGTTGCAGTCACGAAGCGCGAGAGTTGCCATGCGGTTGTCGCTACAGATGAATGTTGTAAGCGATGGAAGACCAGAGATAATCATATTCTCAATTTCGTTGTCGTCAACATTCAGGTTCTGTAGATTCTCAACACCGAATAAATTGATGCTCGTAAGTTTGTTGTATCCGCAATACAAGTTTTTAAGAGCGGCACAACCTTGAACATTCAATGATTCGATATGACATCCTTGGCAATTAAGAGTCTTTAATGCGGTTGCATTTGCTACGCTTAATTCAACGAAAAGATTGTTTGAGCAATTAAGATTCTGCAGCAATGGTGTCCCTGAAATATTGATTTCAGTAAGTCGATTGCGGTAGATTGTCAGTTTTGTCAATGCTGATGCTCCGTCAATGTCAATTGAAGTAAGCTTGTTTCGGGATGCGTTGAGTTCTACAAGAGCGGCATCGCCGTCAACAGAGATTGAAGTAATGGCGTTTCTGGAAACGTCTACTTTGGTAAGAGCGGTAAATCCGGACAAATCAAGTGAACCTGCAAGATGTTTGTCTTTCCATTCAATCGAGGTTACATGTCCACCAGCTATTTTAACACCTTCCCATGTTGCCGGAGATTTTAAATCTGTGATTTTAAGCTGTGATGCATTTGTTCCTCCTTTTTCAGCTGGTTGAGCTAAAAATTCTTGGAGCTTTTTCACCTCGTTTTTGTTAACCTGTGCGAAAGCGGTCACGCTACCCAGCATGATGGCAATCATTAATAATGCCTTTTTCATAATTGAAATAGTTGAGTTTTAAAATGTTCTTTTTATACTCTAACAACAATGCCAATTAGGAAAAAGTTTAAACAGGCTAAAAATTTAATAAAATTTGCGGATGAATAGGGGTATATATCAGAATGGTGGTGCGCTTTCATCAGGCAATCCGATTATGTCTGCTGTCCCTCCGGAAAATTGACTTGAAGGTAATTCGCTGTTTGACAATGAATTCATTCTGGAACCTACAGTTCCTGGCATAGATATGGATTCATCCTCAGTCCAGTTTTCAAAGCGTGCGAATCTGGCCTTAAACCTTAGTTTTACATCATCGACTGAACCGCTTCGATGTTTTGCCACAATAAATTCCGCAAGTCCGCGAATATCATTTCCATTTGCGTCTTGGTCAGAACGGGTGTAATATTCAGGGCGATGTATGAAACATACTATATCCGCATCTTGTTCGATTGCTCCTGATTCACGCAAGTCGCTGAGTTGCGGTCGCTTTCCATCTCCTCCTTGCCTGGATTCCACTGAACGATTTAGCTGCGATAGAGCGACAATGGGAATATTCAGCTCTTTGGCGAGTTGTTTGAGCGAGCGTGAAATCATACTTACTTCTTGTTCGCGACTGCCAAATTTCATTCCCGCCGCATTCATAAGCTGTAGATAGTCTATTATTATAAACTTAATCTGATGTTCTCTTACCAAGCGGCGCGCTTTTGTTCTCAGTTCAAGAATTGATAGAGACGGGGTGTCATCGATATAAAGAGGCGCGCTGTAAAGGTGTTTTACGCGCGACATCAATTGATCCCATTCAATGTCGGACAATTGTCCTGACTTTATTTTTTGGCTTTCCAGCTCGCAGACATTACTTATAAGACGATTTACAAGCTGGAGATTGGACATTTCAAGTGAAAATATGGCTACTGGAATATTGTAGTTTACGGCCATATTTTTGGCCATTGAAAGTACAAATGCGGTTTTGCCCATTGCAGGACGTGCCGCTATAATTATAAGATCGGAATTTTGCCAGCCCGATGTTAGCTTGTCGAGTTCATGGTATCCCGATTCAAGGCCGCTTAGTCCGGATGTACGGTTGGCCGCGACTTGGATCTGCTCAATAGCTTGCCCTATAACAGGGTCAATTTGAGTGACTTCCTTTTTTACATTGCGTTGTGAGATTTCAAATAATTTCCCTTCCGCCTCTTGAAGCAAATCATCAATGTCATTACTTTCGTCAAATGCCTGTCCCTCTATTGCTGCTGCAAACGAAATAAGTTCTCTTGCAAGATATTTTTGGGCTACAATGCGAGCGTGAAATTCAACATTTGCTCCTGATGCCACTCGCGATGTAAGCTCAGCAATCACAACAGGGCCGCCTATCTCTTCCAATGTGCCGTTGCGGCGTAATTGCTCTACGACTGTAAGCATATCGATAGGCTGTTGAGACACGCCTAACGATTGAATAGCTTCATATATGCGCTGATGTTTAGGCTCGTAAAAACTTGCCGGTTTTAGAATGTCGCATACGGTAGTATAAGCGTCTTTTTCAAGCATAAGAGCTCCGAGAACCGCTTCTTCAACATCCTTGTCCTGTGGCATTATTCGTCCGGCGGTCTCGTATGTTGATGAGGTCTTTTTGAATTGCCGACGATTATATGATTGAGATTTTTCTTCCATTGTGAGGCTGTTTATGATGCAAAATTAGTTATTTCGCCATTAAAAAACGTTTTCATATACAATTTATTATCGACATCTGTTGAACATGAAGTGAACATTGGGAATTATTTAGTAAATTTGTATGTTTGTATCAGACGAATGAATCATTAAATATCACATTTTTATGAATTATTATTTAAAACCATTATTTATGTCTGCTTTACTTGTCACAGCTGCTTCTTGCGCGGAAAAACAAGCCGATGAGAGCATTATCGACAAGCAGGACGTGAAATGCGAGAATGGCATATTCTCAGTGGAGGCTCTTGAAGCGATGGGCAGGGTTTCTGATCCTGTTGTATCGCCTGACGGTTCTAAAGTGCTTTATGGCATAGGGTACGAAAGCGTGGAGGCCAACAGCAGCAATCGTGATTTGTACGTTATGAATGTTGATGGTTCGGAATCCAAACGTCTGACACGTACTCCGAAATCAGAGAATAATGCCGTATGGATTAATGGAGGCAAGAAAATCGCATTTCTTTATCCGGAAGATGGGAAAACGCAGATTTGGGTGATGAATGCCGACGGATCTGACCGTAAATGTGTGAGCAATGTCGAGAACGGAGTGTTTGGGTTCAAGTTTTCTCCTGATGAAACAAAAGTTCTTGTCATATCGAATGTGAAATATTCACGTACTGCTGAAGATGTTTATCCTGACTTGTCAAAAGCATCGGGTTGTATTATAGATGATTTGATGTATAAGCATTGGGATGAGTGGGTGACTGAAATCCCTCATCCTTTCCTTGCTGATTTCGATGGCTCAGTTGTCAGCAATGTAGTTGATATAATGGATGGAGAACCATATGAATCCCCGATGAAGCCATTTGGAGGCGTAGAATCATTTGCATGGGCTCCGGATAGTAAGCAACTTGTCTATGTAAGTCGTAAGAAAACCGGAATGGCGTATGCGCAGTCTACCAATTCCGACCTTTTCTTGTATGATGTGGATTCAAAAGTTACATCAAATATTACTGAAGGCATGATGGGCTATGACACTGCTCCCGCTTTCTCTCCTGACGGCAAATATATAGCTTGGCTAAGCATGGAGCATGACGGGTATGAGAGTGACAAAAATCGTATTTTTGTAATGGAGCGCGCTTCAGGAACAAAAACTGATCTTACTGCCGATTGGGATTTCACGGCAGATGCTATCGCATGGAACACAGATTCAAAATCATTGTATTTTTTGGCTCCGCACATGGGTGTCACACCGATATTTAATGTTGATGTCGCTACTCATCGGATTGATATGGTAGCTGACGGAATATGCGATTACGCTGCTCTTGTGCCTGTCAATGAATCGTTGCTGATTACAATGAGACATTCAATGCTTGCTCCTAATGATATTTATTCTGTGAACGAGGGTAATGTTGTGCGTCTTACAAATGTTAATGAAGATATATATGCTCAGATTACGTTGCCTAAAGTTGTCAAGGAACTTGTGCCTACGACTGATGGCAAAGAGATGACCACATGGGTGGTGCTTCCTCCGAATTTTGATGAGACAAAGCAATATCCGGCGATTCTTTATTGTCAAGGCGGCCCGCAACAGGCTGTAAGCCAATTTTGGAGTTATCGTTGGAATCTTATGCTTATGGCTTCCCAAGGTTATATCGTTATTGCTCCAAATCGTCGTGGCCTTCCCGGATTTGGAACTGAATGGAATGCTCAGATTTCAGGTGATTACGGGGGGCAGAATATGAAAGATTATCTTAGTGCTGTTGACTACATGAAAGATCGTCCGTATGTTAACGCAAGCCGTATCGGAGCTGTTGGCGCAAGTTATGGCGGTTTCTCGGTTTATTGGCTTGCCGGCAATCATGATAAGCGTTTCGCTTGCCTTATCGCTCATGCCGGTATATTTAATACGGAAGCCCAGTATCTTGAAACAGAAGAGATGTGGTTTGCTGACTGGGATCTTGGAGGCCCGTTCTGGGATAAAAATAATGCGATAGCTCAGCGTAGTTATGCTAATTCTCCTCATCGTTTTGTGGATAAATGGGATACGCCGATTCTTATAACCCACGGAGAGTTGGATTATCGTATTCTTGCTTCTCAGGGTATGATGGCATTTAATGCAGCTAAACTTCGTGGTATACCGGCGGAAATGCTTGTTTTCCCTGATGAAAACCATTGGATTTTGCAACCGCAGAATGCAGTTTTATGGCAACGCGTATTTTTCCGTTGGCTTGATCGTTGGTTGAAAGCGGAAAAATGATTTACGGAATATTAATTGAAGATCGTGCGATATAATTTTTATCGCACGGTCTTTTTATTTATTTTTGAAGAGCGTAAAGTTGAATCGAATGAAGCTGTATGCTCCATTTTCAAAACCTTTTTATGTCATTGCAAAACCGGCCGGGGCTTCTTGCAATCTTTCATGTGCTTATTGCTATTATTTAGAAAAAAGATGTATGATGCCGTTGGCGGGAACTTGTATATGGGCGATGAATTGCTTGAACGTTTTGTGAAGTTATACATAGAGAGTCAGACTATGCCGGTGGTATTATTCACATGGCATGGAGGAGAGCCGTTGATGAGGGATTTGTCTTTTTATAGAAGCAACATCGATATGCCGGAGGCCGAATAGTTGATAATTGCATTCAGACTAACGGCACCATGCTGAATGACGAATGGTGCCGTTTTTTTAAAGACAATAATTGGTTGGTCGGCATTTCTATTGATGGTCCGGAGGATTTGCTGCATGATTATTATCGTAAGTCATATTCCGGACGCTCATTTTTTAACGAGGTTATGCGTGGGATTGAGCTTTTGAATCGTTATGGAGTATGGCTACCGTCAATAACTATAATGCTGAATATCTGCATGAGTTTTATCAATTTTTTAAAATATAGGATGTTGGTACATTCAATTTACTCCCGTAGTTGAGCGATTGCTTAATAATTCGGGGCGAGAATCGTTGGCTTCGCTTATGGATACTGACACAGATATAAAATTGGCTCCATTTTCGGTGTCATCTGAACAATGGGGGAATTTTATATGCGAGATATTTGACGAATGGGTGCATAATGATGTGGCATCATATTTTGTTCAGCTTTTTGATGCCACTCTTGCTAATTGGGTTGAAGAGTGCCCGAGAGTATGCTCATTGTCTTCTTCATGCGGTAATGTGCTGGTGATGGAATATAATGGCGATGTTTTTTCTTGTGATTATTTTGTGTTCTGGCGATATAGATTGGGGAATATAATGTCGGACACATTCGTAGGAATGATGTCAGATGAAAAACAACAATTGTTTGGTGATCTTAAACAATCGTTTTTGCCATCGGAATGCCGTCGGTGTGAATTTCTTTTTGCTTGCAATGGCGAATGTTCGAGAAATAGATTTTTATTTACTGATTCCGGGAATCCGGCTTAAATTATTTATGTAAAGGTTATCGTAGATTTTTTTCACATGTGGCTCCATACATGGAATTTATGAAAAATGAATTGATGAGTGGCCGTTCTCCTGCCAACGTGATGTTTTGGAAGGGATATTGATTTATACTATAACTAAAAAACGGAAGAAATGCCTTGAGGCATTTCTTCCGTTTAAATAACGATAATTGTTATAATTGTTAAGGGTTAGGCGAGGATTCCATTCTGTCGGAATACCTTCTCAATCTTTTCCAACCCTGTGGCAACTTGCTTTTTTGTATGTGTGGCCATGAGACTGAAACGAATCAGTGTGTCGTGAGGAGCCACTGCGGGGGAAACAACCGGATTGACGAATACTCCTTCTTCAAGCAAATCATGAGTGATTTTAAATGTCTTGAAGTTGTCGCGGATATATAGGGGAATAATCGGAGTCGAAGTGTTTCCGATTTCACAACCCATCTGACGGAATCCGTCAAGAGCAAAATTTGTCACTTCCCACAAATGTTCCTGAATTTCCGGTTCTGTTTCCATGATGTCGAGAGCTGCCATTACAGCGGCTGTCGATGCGGGAGTGATTGAAGCTGTAAAAATGTAGGAACGTGAATGATGTCGTAGAAAGTTGGTGATTTCTTTATCGGTTGCTATAAATCCGCCAAGAGAAGCAAATGATTTGCTGAAAGTTCCCATAATAAGGTCAACATCTTTTGAAACACCGAAATGGTCGCACACTCCGCGTCCGCCCTTTCCGAATACTCCAATACCATGAGCTTCATCAACCATTACCGTTGCATTGTATTGTTTGGCAAGGCGTACAATTTCAGGAAGATTAGCGACATCGCCCTCCATAGAGAAAACGCTGTCTGTTGCAATGAGTTTTACTTTGTCTGGGTCGCATTTCTTCAATTGGGATTCGAGCGACTCCATATCATTGTGCTTGTATTTCAAATATTGAGAGAATGACAGACGTCGGCCTTCGATAATAGAAGCATGATCCTGTTCATCAAGCAAAATATAGTCTTCTCTGCCTGTAAGGGTTGAAACAACACCGAGATTTACACCAAAACCGGTAGAATAAATCATTGCGTCTTCCTTCCCGACATACGCAGCCAAGCGTGCTTCAAGTTCTTTGTGAATGTCAAGAGTTCCATTAAGGAATGGGGAACCGGCGCATCCGGTACCATATTTCTTAATCGCCGCTATCGCTGCTTCTTTAACCTTTGGATGGTTAACCAGTCCGGTATAGCAGTTTGAACCGAACATAAGAACTTTTTTTCCATTGATAGTAACCTCAGGATCTTGTTCGCTTGAGATAGCGCGGAAATAAGGATAGATGCCCGCTGCTTTTGCTTTCTGCGGTTCCTGGTACTTGTCCAATTTAGCTTGTAATAGCTTCATAATATATTCAATAGCGTTTCAGAGGTATCGATAACTATTCTTTATGATAGTATCTAATTAAAATGCAGGCTGCAAAGTTAGTAAAAATATGTAATAATTTTTCAAGATTGATTAATAAACGAAGCCCTGTTTTAACTTTTTAACTGTTGATGAATTTATCTGCAGGCTGTCTTCTGACATCTTCTTCTGATTGTTTGTGCTCAGATTTTATTTTGAGTTTTACTTCGTCAAATCCTCTGCCATATACTCCGTTTACATTTCCTTGTGTCACAAATGCGTCTTTATCGATAGCTTTTATTATTCGGAATATATTGACTGATTCTATTTTTCTGCACATTACCAACAAAACTTTTACATCATGTTTGGTATACCATCCCATTCCGTTCAAGACGGTACATCCACGGTGTGCGACATTGTTTATGGCGTCAGCAATCTCTTCCCAACGATTTGATATGATAGTAAACTGGACTGCCTGACGGTTGCTGTTAATAATCTGGTCACACATGAAGGATGCGAGAAAAGTCACAACAAATCCGTATATGACTTTGTCAATCTGATGGAATAATAGGAAACTTGACGATATAATAGTGAAATCACAATAAATCATCATACGTCCTATTGAGACATTATTCTTTTTTGATACCATTGCCGCTACAATATCCGTACCTCCCGTGCTTCCGTTGTGGGTAAACACTATTCCGATTCCTGTTCCACAAAGGAAGCCTCCTAAAAGGATGTTCATGAATGTCTGTTGCTGAATAAGAGGTTCAGGAAACAATGGTTGGAGAATGCCTATGAATAATGATAAAAATGTGGCTCCGAATACAGTGCGGATCACAAACTGCTTCCCGACTACACGATATGCTATAGCTAACAATGTCAGGTTGAGTACATAAGAGGAGATAGCGACAGGAATGCCTGTTGTAAAATATATTAATGAGCCGACGCCGGCAAGTCCGCCTATTACAACTTTTTCAGGAAGCACAAATGCTGTAAACCCGAAAGCATAACAGAATAATCCAAGTATGATCATTAAATAATCCCTGGATGTCATCAAAATAGATTTGCCCGATAGCTTCATATGATATTGAGATTTTGTAATGCAAATTTACAAAATGTAAATAAAATAAAAAGGAGAATGTCAGTAAAAATACAGGCATTCTCCAGCTTATCGAATTTGAAGTATTTTAGTCCTTACATTTTGCTTTTATAAACTCGCGGTTTAATCGGGCTATATTGCTTATCGAAATGCATTTCGGACATTCAGCCGCACAAGCTCCGGTATTGGTGCAATTGCCGAAACCAAGCTCGTCCATCTTTTTCACCATGGCGCGGGCACGACGAGCACGTTCCACTTGTCCTTGAGGAAGAAGCGCGAACTGGCTTACTTTTGCTGATACGAAAAGCATTGCTGAACCGTTTTTACAAGCAGCTACGCAAGCGCCGCAACCTATACATGTTGCCGCATCCATCGCGAGATCCGCATTTACTTTTGATATAGGCAGACTGTTTGCGTCCTGAGCTCCGCCGCAATTGAATGACACGTATCCGCCTGCTTGTTGAATTTTATCAAATGCATTGCGGTCGACCATCAGGTCCTTGATTACCGGGAAAGCTGCGGAACGCCAAGGCTCTACAGTTATAGTTTCGCCATCTTTAAATCTGCGCATATAGAGTTGGCAAGTGGTTGCTCCGGTTGCAGGGCCATGGGGATGTCCGTTAATGTACAATGAACACATGCCGCAAATCCCTTCGCGACAATCGTGGTCGAAAGCGATGGGCTCCTCGTGATTAGCGATAAGTTGCTCGTTGAGAATATCGAGTGTTTCGAGGAAAGAGGTGTCGGTATCGGTCTCAACCGTATAAGTCTTGAACTCGCCTTTTTCCTTCGGTCCGGCTTGACGCCAGACTTTAAGTTGAACAGTTATATTTGCCATTTGAGTTTACTTTCTAAAAAAAAATGAGAGGATTATGACTTATAATTACGGGTTTGAACCTTGATTGCCTCATAGTGGAGCGGTTCCTTGATTAGCTCGGGAGCTTTGTCATCGCTTCCCTGATAATCCCAGCAAGACACGTAGAAATAGTTTTGATCATCGCGCTTGGCTTCTCCCTCTTCGGTCTGATATTCTTCACGGAAATGACCTCCACAACTTTCATTGCGGTTGAGTGCGTCATAAGCTATAAGTTCCCCCATCGTAATAAAGTCGTTAAGACGGAAAGCCTTGTCAAGCTCGATGTTCATGCCATCGGCAGTTCCGGGTACATAAAGATTTGTCTGGAATTCCTTACGGATTGCTTTCAGCTTTTCTAAAGCGGTGGTGAGACCTTCTTTTGTTCTTGCCATACCTACATATTCCCACATTATATGTCCAAGTTCCTTGTGGATTGAATCGACCGAGCGTTTTCCTTGGATCTTTAAAAGGGCTTCCTGTGCGGCGATACATTTTGCTTCTGCTTCGTCGAATTCTTTGGTGTCAGTAGAGAAGCGTGGAACCGTAATTTGGTCAGACAAATAATTTTGGATAGTGTAGGGGAGAACGAAATATCCGTCTGCAAGGCCTTGCATGAGGGCTGATGCTCCAAGACGGTTGGCTCCGTGGTCAGAGAAGTTGCATTCACCGATTGCGAATAATCCTTTAATAGATGTCTGCAATTCGTAATCAACCCAGATGCCGCCCATAGTATAATGAATGGCAGGGAAGATCATCATCGGATTGTAATATACTTCACCGTTGATTTCGGTTCCTACCTCTCCTGGATTAACGTCGGTGATCTCTTCATACATGTCAAAGAGGTTACCGTAACGCTGGCGTACTACGTCAAGACCAAGACGGTTGATTGCGTCGCTGAAATCAAGGAATACGGCAAGACCGGTGTTATTCACGCCGAAACCTTTGTCGCAACGTTCTTTGGCGGCACGTGATGCTACGTCACGAGGAACAAGGTTTCCGAATGCCGGATAACGGCGTTCAAGATAATAATCGCGATCTTCTTCGGGAATCTGTGAGCCTTTTATTTCGCCAGACTGAAGTTTCTTTGCGTCTTCAAGTTTTTTGGGTACCCATATACGGCCGTCATTACGGAGAGATTCTGACATAAGGGTCAGTTTTGATTGCTGGTCTCCATGGACAGGTATACATGTCGGGTGGATTTGCACATATGCCGGATTAGCAAAATATGCACCCTTGCGGTAGCATGCCATAGCCGCGCTACAATTGCAGCCCATAGCATTGGTCGACAAGAAATAAGCGTTACCATATCCTCCGGTTGCAATAACTACCGCATGTGCTGCGAAACGCTCGAATTTTCCTGTGACCAAATTTTTGGCAATTATACCGCGAGCGCGTCCGTCAATCATCACAACATCGTGCATCTCATAGCGGTTGTAGCTTTTTACTTTCCCGAGATTGATTTGGCGGTTAAGTGATGAGTATGCTCCAAGAAGAAGCTGTTGTCCTGTCTG
>CAZYXN010000032.1:0-23344 GCA_964651105.1 uncultured Muribaculum sp.
TGGTGATGATGGTGATTATATCGTGGCAGCTTACCGTCTTTGTACTCATATTGCTTCCCCTTGCCGGAATCGTGATGGGGCGCATCGGCAAGCGTCTGAAACGCAAGTCGCTTGAGGGGCAGAACCAGTGGGGAGTGCTCATGTCAAATATCGAAGAGACCCTCGGCGGTCTGCGTATTATCAAGGCGTTCAATGCCGAAGGAAAAGTGCGCGACCGTTTCCGCCGGGAAAATCAGGTGTTTTTCAATATCAGCAACCGCATAGCGCGCCGCCAGTCGCTTGCCCATCCGATGAGCGAGTTTCTCGGCACGTTGACAATCGCCATCGTGCTCTGGTTTGGAGGCACGCTTATCATAATGGGCACCTCCTCGATCACGGCTCCGTCGTTCATATATTATATGGTGATTTTCTACAGCATCATAAATCCTGCCAAAGAGCTTTCCAAGGCTGTATATGCCATTCAGAAAGGTCTTGCCTCGATGGAGCGTGTCGATAAGATTCTCAACACCGACAATCCTATTAAAGACCCTGTGTCGCCGCGTCACATCGACCGTCTGCATGGCGATATCGAATATCGCGACGTGTCGTTTGCCTATGGTGAAAAGCCCGTTGTCGACCATGTGTCGCTGAAGATTCCCGCAGGAGCCACCGTGGCCATAGTGGGGCAGAGCGGTTCGGGAAAATCCACCCTCGCCGACCTCTTGCCGCGTTTTTATGATATAGACCGGGGGCAGATTCTTGTTGACGGCATTGACATCCGCGACCTCAAGGTTCATGAATTGCGCGGATTTATGGGAAATGTCAACCAGGAAGCGATTCTGTTCAACGATACTTTCTATAATAACATCACCTTCGGCGTTAAAAACGCTACCCGCGAGCAGGTCGAGGAAGCGGCGAAAATAGCCAATGCCCATGAATTTATCATTGCTTCGGAAAACGGTTACGACACTTGCATCGGCGACCGTGGGTGCCGTTTGTCGGGTGGACAGCGTCAGCGTCTATCCATCGCCCGCGCCATTCTTAAAAACCCGCCGATTCTTATTCTCGATGAGGCGACATCGGCATTGGATAGCCAGAACGAGAAGGTTGTGCAGACCGCCCTTGACCGTCTGATGAAAGACCGTACGACAATCGTCATTGCCCACCGTCTGTCGACAATCAAGAATGCCGACATGATATGCGTGATGCACGAAGGGAAGATTGTCGAGTCAGGCACTCATGACCAGCTTATCGCCAAAAACGGTTTCTACAAAAAACTGGTCGACATGCAGAAATTTTAATACCTAACCATATATACTATTACCTATGTCAATTCTTGAAGAAGGAAAGAAAATCGCTATATGCAGCGACCATGCCGGATATGAGCTGAAAGGAATAATCGAAGGTTATCTTTTGTCTCAGGGAGTCGAATGCGATGACTTCGGAACATACAGCGCCGACAGCTGCGACTATGCCGATTTCGCTCATCCATGCGCCGAGGCCGTTGAAAGCGGACGTGATTACCCCGGAATCGGAATATGCGGCAGCGGCAACGGTATAAACATGACGTTGAACAAGCATCAGGGCATACGTGCCGCCATATGCTGGACTGTGGAGCTTGCCCGTCTCGCCCGCGCCCACAACAACGCCAACATGCTTGTGCTCCCCGCGCGTTTCATCGAACCGACCCTGGCTCTTGCCATCGTCGATAAGTTCCTGAACACGCCTTTCGACGGCGGCCGCCACGAAAACCGTATCAGGAAAATCCCCTGCTCCAAATAAAATATCCCGTTGCTCCCCCCTTCCGAGTCGTAACGGGGAGTAAGCCTTATTTTGTGGCTTCGATGTGATGACATCTGGTTATCGCATTGCGATTTTGTATGCTTTCCACTCAACCCGTATTATAAAAACTACAAAATACGTGTTCAGTTTCAAGTATTTTCACTAACTTTGCCGTCAGAAAGGTTTCGACTTTTCCATAACATTTTAGAAAAATAAGAAGCGTTTTTGCTTATCTTGCTAACGAAAACCTGAGAAATTTTCAACGAATGCAGGAGGTAACAAGACGGTTCTCGCGCTATGGCGTGGGCTGCTCTTTTCATGTCTCGCATTCAAGGTTTTCTCAGGACCATCGTTAGGAGGTGTGGCGATTCAGTCCACGTTTCTGCATCTGTTAACCTGCCGACAGGACTGTAAGGCTACCAAAAAACACAATGCGAATGAAAAAAGCATTATTTCTGCTATCGTTTTTTATAAGCGTGGCAGGCTCTTACGCAGAAACCTGGACTCCGGTCGGTAAGATTACCTGGAACGAAGGGATCCTGACAAGTTATCGTCCTGGTAGTGGAAGCAGTTGGCAGGCCACTGTGGAGCGTTCGGATGACCGTCCATACATGTTCAGATCACAAGTTTATGCAACAACCGGCGCTATCGGTTCGGTGAGTTACGGGAGGCAAAACTACGTTTATTTTAACATGGAGAATCCCAAACGGGTGTATATACAGCCCTATGAAATTGCAACCTATGATAAATCAGGGAATCATGAATACATAGTGAAGGTTACTCAAAGATGTCCTGAAAACGGATTTGACACTAACTACTATGGATCCATATCCGACGACGGATGCGCTGTCAGCTTTCCCCCTGAGGCCTTTTTTATGGAATACAGACGGTATAGAGAAAGTCCGTCCTATCCCGGGAGCGGAAATAACAGCCAGCCTCATTCCATTGTTTTCCCTGAAGGTGTCCTTGGCTACACCCCGGAGCCGGAGTCTTGGATTAACATCGGACAAGGTAAATGGGAAGACCCCGTCTTTACTAATCAGGACTTCAATCCTGCGACTGGAGAAATTTCTATTGAGAAATCAGTGCAGAATCCTGGCAAATACCGAACGAAAATATATGAAGATAAATATGTCTTTATTCATACCGAGAATCCTTCAAAAGTCTATATCTCGCCATACTCAACTGTCAATTCCCAAGGAACCGTAGTTACGGTATCTCAGAATTGTGCCGAAAACGGCATGAGCGGAGCAATGTATGGAACTCTCTCCGACGGCAAAATTACTATCCCTGGCGATTATTTTGTCATCACCTTTGAAGGTTTGACGGGCAGCGACATAGGAAACAGCAGTCGTAAATGCGAGATCGTATTTCCTGAAGGTTTTGATAATCCATTGCCTGAAAACAATGGCATATTCATGGGTGTCATAGCCTTCAATGATGAGATATATCGCAAACAGCTGTCGGTTCTTGATGAAACAACTAAGGAAGATTTTACGTCGTTCATCAATGATCTTCAGATGGGCAATGCCACGCTGCTTTACTATGCCGTTGATCAGGCTATCAGCAGCCTGAAATCCCAGACTTTCCCCGAAAATCTTAGCAATGCGGTGATTGTTACATTCACCGATGGACTTGACCAGGGGTCGTTGGCGATGAAGCCCGAACACCGCACTTCGAGAGGTTATGCATCTTATCTGTACGATCTCATAGGCGGCACAAGCATACAAGGCCATAAACTTGAGGCATTTGCGATAGGTCTCAAGAGTGAGGATGTTTACGATGACGAGCTGTTCATGTATAATCTTCAATCGCTCGCTTCGGCTGACGAAAACGTAATGCCCGTAAACAACATTTCGGAAATGCAACAGAAGCTCACCAATCTATTTGAAAATTTGAATAGACAAACCACTCAACGAATTGTGACTATCAAGGTGCCGATGATGTCGCATGGCGATAAATATCGGTTCACATTGGATAACTGCCGCAATAGCGCCAACACTTCCGACATATGGTTTGAAGGGACTTTCAACATCGACAATATGTCGCTTGATGATGTCGCTTATAGTGGTTTCACCTCAACATCTGGCGCTACATTGACCGCGAAGCAGGAAGGGATTAAACTGGTGTTTACACTTGATGACTGCCGCAATCTCGTTGGCGGCATACTCGATGTAGACCAGAACAGTATTGACCAGTGGCAGTATATTCCCTCCCGCGACATATGGAATCACAATGTGGAGAATGCGAAAGCTGAAGATATTGACATCCAGAATATTAAATCATCTGTCGCTGTGATGTTCGCGCTCGATTGCTCGACATCGCTTGGAGAACTGTTCCCATTGGTTAAGACAACGGCAAATTCATTCATCGACCGTCTTGCCGGTGGAAACGGTGGCGCGGGAATTGAAGACATATTGGTCGATACGGTCGAAACGATTGACATCAACGATCCCGATGTAGAAATATACAATCTGCAAGGAATGAGAGTCTATAATCCTTCTTCCGGCATTTATATCTGTCGTAAAGGCAGCATAGCAAAGAAGATAATTATAAGATAATGCCTTAAAATCTCTCATAGAGTGCCTGAACGTTTTTTAGCGCATAACGTTCAGGCGCTTTTCTTTTTTTGTCCGTTGAATTGCGACAGCCTGAATGTCACCGGATATTATTTGGCCGTGCAGCCATCTTTTACGATGTGGAAAAATTGTCTCTCTTTCTGAAAGTTGATTTAAGATTTTATCAATACATTTTGAAAATTATCATGATTATAGATGACGTCAATCTGAAAAATTTCACTATATTTGTAATCTGAAGCGTTTTGCTGGCAAAGACCGTCATCTATAAAGGTAATTCTTATAATACAATTAGGATAAAGGATTCCCCTGACAGCCGCTAAATTTTGGTCTCCGGTCAGCCTGTTTGGGAAGCTTTGCATTTAAATCATGCATCAGTATAATCTTGGATTCATTTCAGATGAGGATATTTATGAACATGTCAAGAGGACGGTGAGGTCTTATCGACGTGAGATAACGTTATTGCAATTTAATGAGAATATTGTTGATCCTATAAAGCTTACCTTTGATTCAAAAGTATATGGGAAAACTATTCGACAAGCAATTGAAGATGAGTGTTTCCGACAGATAGATAAGTCAAATACTAATAAGATTGGATATTTTCATCAAAATTTGTTTAATTTCGCCGGAAATGGATGGGTTGTTCCAAAAGAGGGCTTTGATGTCGAGAATAATGAAAAGCATATTTATGTTGAGCTGAAAAACAAGCATAACACAATGAACTCTGCATCTTCTCAGAAAACCTACATGAAAATGCAGGCTAAGTTGCTTGACGATGACCAGGCTACATGTTATTTAGTGGAGGCTATTTCTAAAAGTTCAAAAGACGAGACTTGGAAAATTACTCTCGATAAAAGACCTCGTGCGCGCAATCGTATTCGCCGAATGTCGATGGACAAATTTTACGAACTTGTGTTTAGTGACAAATTGGCTTTTTATAAGCTATGTATGGCATTGCCTCATATTATTGAAGATGTGGTGAATGATAATGAAGAGCTTGCTCTTAACAATACGGTTTATAATGAACTTACAAAAGAACATGCTGACTTGTTGACGGCGTTGTATATGCTTGCGTTTTCTACTTATGAAGGATTTGAACAGTTGGTAAACAGGTAATATGTCAGCTCGTACTATTTCATTAAATAATTTTTCTGATTTACTTGGAGTGTCCCGTGCTACAGTAGAGGCATGGATTCGTTGTGGTAAATATCCCGCATATAAAGATGGAAATGGAAAGATTTATTTTTATGTTTCCGATTTGACAGGTGTGCCTGAAATAAATTCGATGCTTACCTCAAAATGGGACTTGGAGAAGCAATCCAAGCCAATGCGGCAATTCACGTCAGCGGAGCTTTTTGCAGGAGGAGGCGGGTTGGCTCTCGGTATGGAAAAAGCTGGTTTTAGACATATCCTGTTAAATGATTTTGATCACAATGCTTGTGAGACATTGAGATTTAATCGTCCTGATTGGAACGTGATAGAAGGAGATGTTCATGAAATCGATTTTTCTCAATTTAAGAATAAAGTCGATTTTCTGTCAGGAGGGTTTCCTTGTCAAGCTTTTTCATACGCGGGTAAAAGGCTTGGTTTTGAGGAAACGCGAGGCACTTTGTTTTTTGAACTTGCTAGAGCAGTAAAAGAAATGCAGCCTAAAGTATTCCTTGGAGAAAATGTTCGCGGGCTCTTTGCGCACGATAGAGGAAGAACATTGCAGACTATAAAAAACGTTATAGCTGAACTTGGGTATACTTTAATAGAACCGCGTATCCTTCGGGCGATACAGTATGACGTTCCGCAAAAAAGAGAACGCTTAATCATAATCGCTATCCGGAATGATATTGCTCCATTCGTCAAATATGAATGGCCAGATGTATGTACCGATGTCAGAACGCTTCGGGACGCTTTTTTTGCAGGAAGCTTATTTCCATGTGACGTGCCGAAGTCGCAAGGACAGATTTATCCTGAAGCAAAAAAGAAGGTGATGGAACTTGTGCCTGAAGGCGGCGATTGGAGAGATTTGCCTGTCGACATTGCACGCGATTATATGAAAGGAAGTTATAATCTTGGAGGTGGAAAAACAGGAATGGCTCGTCGTCTATCAATGGATGAGCCAAGTCTTACATTGACATGCGCGCCTGTGCAAAAGCAAACCGAGCGATGTCATCCTACCGAAACTCGGCCGCTTACGGTTAGAGAATACGCTCGGATTCAGACATTTCCAGATAGTTGGCAGTTTCGGGGGGCTTTATCCTCCCAATACAAGCAGATTGGAAATGCAGTTCCAGTTAATCTTTCTTGGGCTATAGGGCGTTCATTAATCAGATTATTCAATGAAATTGTAAAAAATGGGCTATATGAACCATCTTATCCCAATGAGGAGGTTCATTACAAAACAAAGTTGCATGGGATTTTCGAAGGTATGGCTTGTGAAGAGAAGAAGCTTTATGGGAAATCATAGTATAGATTAAATCCTTTGATTAGAATGGAATATCTGATTTGTCAGGATAATTATTTCTGATTTTTGTGCCTTGATTCTATGTCAGATTCTTGAGTATAATTTATATTTCAGAATAAGAGCTGCTCATGTCAGGAGGAGTGCTGTTGGAGGTTGTTTTTCGCCAAAATGCAATTGGAAATTTGCATATTTCGTAAAAATGTTGCATCTTTGCAGGCGTTTAATTGCAATTTGATAAATATGGCATTGATAATACCTCCGCATTATAAGCAGAAACTGCTTCCAGAGACAACTGAAATAGCAATCAAATCAATCAAAGAGGGCTTCCAGACGGAACTTGCGTCGGCTCTCAATCTACGGCGTGTGACTGCGCCGTTGTTTGTGCTGTCGGGTACCGGAATAAACGATGACCTGAACGGTGTCGAGCATGCCGTAAGTTTTCCGATTGACGCGATGGGCGGCCGCCGTGCCGAGGTGGTTCATTCGCTTGCCAAGTGGAAGAGGATGAAACTCGGGGCCTACGGGATTGCTCCCGGTTACGGCCTTTATACCGACATGAACGCAATACGCACTTTTGAAGATCTCGACAATCTGCATTCGCTTTATGTCGACCAGTGGGACTGGGAAAAGACTATCAACGAAAGCGACCGCAATCTTGAATATCTCAAGGAGACGGCGACAAAAATATACGGTGTGGTGCGTGAGATTGAACGTCGCATATACAAACAATTCCCCCACATAACACCGGTGTTGCCCGAAGAAATGACATTCGTGCATTCCGAGGAGCTGCTGCGTCGCTATCCGGGTCTTACAGCGAAAGAGCGTGAGGCCAAGGCCGCCAAGGAATATGGAGCGGTGTTCATCATCGGTATCGGCGACAAACTGAGCAACGGAGAGCCGCACGACGGACGCGCCCCCGACTACGACGACTGGATTACCCCAAACTCCGACGGGTATACCGGTCTTAACGGCGACATCGTGTTCTGGGACAATGTGCTTGATTGCCCGTTTGAACTTTCGTCAATGGGTATCCGCGTGAGTCCGGAATCGCTGAGACAGCAGCTTGAGCAGAGAGGATGTCCCGAACGTTCCGACCTTACTTTCCACAAAGCGTTGCTTGCCGGCGAACTGCCTTATTCTATCGGCGGCGGTATCGGCCAGAGCCGTCTTTGCATGTTCCTTCTCCAGAAAGCGCATATCGGCGAGGTGCAGGCCTCAATCTGGCCTGAAGAACAGATTGCCGCTTGTCATGCCGCAGGTATAACGTTGCTGTAATTCTTGTTTCAGATGCGAAGACTATTGTCAATCATTGCGATTCTTACGGGAATTGCAGCGTCGGCTGTCGATTATGCGTCGGTTTTTGACGATCGCACTCTGCGTGTGGACTATATATTTACCGGTGTGCCTGACGGAGACTCAATGCGTTGCGAGACCTCCGTGTCGGAGTTGTCATCATTGCCTCATTGGGCGGGGCGCAGACATAATCTTGACCGATTGCCGCTTCAAGGAAACGGACAGGTGAACGTGCTGTCGCTGTCGGGCGACACGCTTTACCGCACGTCGTTCTCCTCGTTGTTCAGCGAATGGCTTTCGTTAGACGACCGTCGCGCGACATCGTTTGAACATACAGTTCTGGTGCCGTTTCCAAAAGACAGTGTCATTGTCGAGCTTACGCTTACCGATTCGCGTCACCGCAAGATCTCGGATTGCCGCATTGCCGTCGATCCCAAAGACGAGCTTATTGCATCGAAAGGAAGGTCGCACATCACTCCCCACCGTTATCTTCATACCGGCGCGGTGCCGGCCGAGGCTGTCGATGTGGCGATACTCGCCGAAGGATATACTGCCGAGGAGATGGATTCGTTTTACCGCCATGCCGCCGAGGCTGTCGACGCCATATTGGCTCACGAACCGTTCAAATCGAAGAAAGACCGGTTCAATTTTGTCGCTGTCGCATCTCCGTCGCTTGACAGCGGAGTAAGCGTGCCGCGTCTTGACGACTGGAAGTCGACCGCCGTGTCATCGCATTTCAGCACATTCCATTCCGACCGCTACCTTACGACCGGCAATATATTCGCTATGAACGATCTTCTTGCCGGCATACCTTACGAGCACATCATAGTGCTTGCCAACACTCCCGAGTATGGCGGCGGAGGCATATACAACTCCTATACGCTTACGGCTGCCCGGCACCCGATGTTTCATCCTGTTGTCGTCCATGAATTCGGTCACAGTTTCGGCGGTCTTGCCGACGAGTATTTCTATGACGACGATGTGATGACCGACACTTATCCGCTTTCCGCAGAGCCATGGGAACCGAATATAACCACGCTTGTCGATTTCGACTCCAAGTGGAAGAATCTCATACCGGAGGGAACGCCTGTGCCAACCTCTCCCGATGACAGCGTGAAATATCCGATCGGTCTATACGAGGGTGGCGGATACTCGTCGAAAGGGATATACCGTCCTGCCGACAACTGCCGCATGCGTACGAATGCCGCACCCGAATTCTGTCCCGCCTGCCGCGCCGCAGTCGTCTCTCTCATCGACTTCTACACTGTCCGGTGAGCAAGGGAAAATACCGATAGTTTTTGCGCTTTACAAAAGAAACGATTACTTTTGTAAAAGTAACGAATGATAATCCCTATTATGAGCAGCATGAAATTCCGTTCGGTCTCGTTGAAAAACTACAAGTGTTTTGACAATGTGACGCTGAATTTCGAGCGGAAAGACAGGTCTATATACCAATGGACGATATTATTGGGCAACAATAATACCGGAAAAACCAACTTGTTGAGAGCGATAGCGTCATTGCGTCCTGAAGCCTTGAACGCCAATGGCGGAATTAAGTACGCTCCGGCGGGCTTTTTTTCAGACATCCATGGCTCGGAAGTCGAAGTCAAAGGCAAACTGACTGAAATACAGTTGTCAAGTTGGAAATATAGCAATCGCTCCGCATCGATATGGGATGATTTTTATGAGAAGCCGTTGCTCGTTTTCGGTTATGGCGTTACGCGTTATCCTTCCAATACAAGTTTGTCAGACAGCAATGTGGGGCCATGTGACACATTGTTTTACACGGACAAAAAGCTTGTCAATATCGAAGAGTGGCTTATGCAGCTTGACTATGCGTCTAAAAACAATAAACGTGATGCCATAGTCAGGCTGGCTAAGATCAGGGAGCTCGTTTGCGGCACACTGTTTCCGGAAATTCTGGATTTCAAGTTTGAAAGTTCTGATTCGCTACATAATTATGTGTTGTTTCAGACCAATGACGGATGGTTTCGCTACAATGAGCTTGGCTTCGGCTATCAGTCGTCGCTGTCGTGGATAATTGACATGTGCAAACGCTTGTTTGAAGCTTACCCGGAATCCGACAATCCATTGGAGGAAAGCGCGGTGGCGCTGATCGATGAAATCGATTTACATCTGCATCCACGCTGGCAGCGCGATATCATAGGATATCTTTCAAAAGCTTTTCCTAACATACAGTTTATCGCTTCGACCCATAGTCCGACAGTTCTCCAGTCAATGTCAGATGTCAATCTGTATGTGCTGACCCGCAGGGACGGAAAGCCTGTTGTCGCCCATTCAGAAATAACTGACCTTAACGGATGGTCGGTGGAAGAGATTCTTCGTGACACAATGGGTATGGACGATGACGTGTATTCCGACGCTTACCAACGGTATATGCAGCTTTTTGATTCCGGCCTTGATGAAAACGACAAAGAAAAAGTCAAAGCGGCATATTCGGAACTGTTGAAAATACTTCATCCGGAAAATCCGTTGAGGAGAATGCTTGAGATTCAGTATAAGATGCTTTCAAAATGATTAAACTCACTCTCCCCAAGAAGCCGGAAGAACTTACCGAAGTCGAGGAGAAACGACTTACCGATGAGTTTAAGAAGGACACATCCAAGAGTGTCTGGAAGCAGGATTATATTGAAAAGGCGTTGCTTGAGATGACGAACGGCAAATGCGCTTATTCGGAGCAAAAACTGAATTCCCGCAGCTCGTACATGGAGATTGAGCATTTCCGACATAAAAATCTATATAAAGACGATGTCGTGAAATGGGGCAATCTTTTGCCGGCATGCAAGAAGTGCAATACCGCCAAAGGCGAATGGGACGTGGAGGAGAAGCCGATTGTGAATCCGCTGGCCGACACTCCCAAGAACCATCTTTTTGTACGAGGGTTCCGGTTTTACAAACGCGATGACAAAGGTGAGAACACCATCAAGGCCGTGGCTCTCAATGACCGTAAGCATTTCGTCAATCCTCGCGGCGAAATGGCCATAAGGATAGTTGACGAGATAGAAGATGCTTACACGCATCTTAAAACGCTTGTTCTCAAACGCTATCGTCGCATACAGGCGGAACGCATAAAATCGCTGATGGAAGAATGCGGCCCGGAAAACGAGTTTTCGGCTGTGATATCCACCCATCTGCTTTACGAATGGCCCATATTTCCGGAGATGGAGACCTATCTTCGGGAGTCGTCGCTGTGGGATGCCGAATTTGACCGGATTAAGGCGATGTTAGAGGAAATTGCCATGCCGCTTTAGCGCTAACAGAAGGAGGAGGGAGAGGAGAGCGCCGATGGCATAGCGGCGGAGGTTGGCGAGATGCGACGATGTTTCTTTCACCGGTTTTTCTACTTCGACTATTTTCGGGATTGTGTCGGTGAGTCGTATCGTCACTGTGTCGCATACCGTGCGTGTGCGATAGATTGTCTTCAGGCGAGTTTCTCTTATAGTGTCGCCTATGTGTGATATGTTCACACTGTCGCCGATGTATATTGTGTCGGCGGAAAAATTGCGTTCGACAGTTGTGTCGCTGTGAGATGCCGCGACGGAGACCGGAATGTGGCGGGTGCATGATATGGCGCATGCCGCCAGTGGGATTAAAACAAGTGTTTTCATGATGAAAATTCTTTTAAGGCGCTGTCGCGCCGGTTGGTAAATGATTCAAAAGAGTCAAACAGGTCGGCAAGCGCCGTCATCGAGCTTTCGCGCTGACTCTCGTAATGGGAGGCTGCGTGAGATGACGCAGGGGCCATGCCGCGCAGGGCTCCTCCGACACCCGACACCTCTTCGATAAGCTTTAGCTGCTGCTCGACCATCCCGTTTATGCCCAGATCGGCGGTTGACGTTATGGCCTGCTGCGGCCCTGGAAGTCCCGGGATGGCCCGGTATACAACAATTCCGTCGGGCGCGGCCCAGTTGTCGGCTGTGTCGCTGATCGACATCTGAGACGATTTTTGGTTTTCCGGAAACAGCAGCACTCCTTTTGCCGCCGTTGAAAGCACGCGGTCGTTGAGAGTGAGCAGACGGTTTATGTTGCGCTGATGTTCTATTATATCCTCGACGAAGGAGTGTATCTCGCCGTCGATGAGGGGATAGAACTTGTAGATATAGGGATGGTTGTCGGCGATGTACTCGTCGATCGTCTCTCCCCCAGGGGAGAGGAATCGGCAATGCCATTGGCCGGTAATCTCCCACCGCGTGTTGACGGGCGGACGGCGGTTTTTAGCTCGCCGGCGGTTTTCGGCGTTTATCGCGCGGATTTCATGCAACGGCGCGTAGTAGAAGCTGCCGGTGACAGGATCATGGCATCGGAGCCGTTCGCTCGTCTCGAAGCTCCATGTCTCGACAAGGCGCTGATATCCTTCGGGAGCCGACATGAATGACACGGAGTCGTTAAGCGACTCGCCAAGCATTGGGCGGATGCTGTCGCCGGCACGCGCGTCGGCGTTGTCATAAAGACGCTTTATATAGTCGGCTTTCTGGCGGCTTCCGTGGCTGTGCCGCATTATGATGCGGCCGACAGACATGTCGTGCAGCTCGCCGAGAAATTCGGTATTCCCGTCCTGATTCATGTCGATGAAGAAGCGTGACGGGTTTACGGCATCGACATGGAGTGCCGTCTCGCCGTTTTCGGCGTGCCGCGACACCCGGTGTATGGCGCATCCCGAAATCAGAAATTCTTCAAATGTCCGCGCGTCAAGTTCGGCGTAGTGGCCGGGCGGCGCATCCTTTCGCCGGGCGCGGTAACAACCCACGACAGTTTTCACGAGCTGGCGGATGACATTGTTGGTCGCAGGATGATGGTTTATTTTTAATAGCAGATCGCGCTCTTTTACGTGAAATCCGTTGCTGTCGGTCACGATGTCGCCCCACTGGTCGCCGAAAGTGTATCGCTTGAATCTCAGACGGCGGCTTCTGAGACAGGCTCCGTTGTTCCATACGGAGATGGCTCTGTTTATATGTTTCATAATGCAAAAGGTTTAATTGTTTCAAATGCCGCCGAGTCGAGGGCGTATATGCCCGGGATGTCGACAACGGCTTTTAAAGAAGAGAGGATGCCGGCGGCAGGGTAGAGGTCTATCCTGTTTCCGCTGATGACGGCGACCGGACTGCGCGGAGTGCCGCATGTGTAGCGTGATTGCTGCAGCATCGCGATTTTTGATCGGGAATCGCATGTAATGACGGGAACGCCAGTCCATCCGTCCATGCGTATTTCGACAACCCGCATGGTTCCCTCGGGAAGAGTGAGGCAACCGTCGGGAGAGATGACGCATCGGTCGGCAATATCCAACGGATACAGCAGGTCGATCGGCGCGTTCCGCAGCAGATTGCGGTACCAGTCGTTCATGCGCGCTTTCATTACAGCGCCGGCGTCTATTCCGTCGACGCGCTCCATGCGGTAGCCGTCGGCGACGTGTTCGGGAAATGAGCGTACAGCCCATTCGTCCATCAGTTGTGATTCGGTAAGTTGCAGTTTCATGGCAATAGTCAAGCAGGCCGCTCTTTTGGCAGAGCGACAGAATGAATAATTAAGAGAGACCGGGCGCTGTCGGCTTTGGGGCGTTTGGGGCGCCCGGCCATAAATAATATAATGGATGTGGCGAGCCGAGTTATCCTTCTCCGCCTTCATTGTCGCCGTCATCGCCTCCAGGAGTCACGGGGTCGGGAGCCGGCGCAACGGGGTCAACGGCGATGACGCGCATGTGAGCTCCCGGATAGCGGAGCACCAGGCATGACGCTTCGGTGAGCACGACGGCTTCCGAATTGCGCTGTCCCGACCGGAGCAGGTCGATGGGCATGGCCTTGAACGGAATGTGGGTATATTTCTGGAGATACTCGGGATCGACTATCATAGCGTCGTCCTCATGTCCGCACGCGTCAAAGATTTCGCTCAGCACGACATACAGCCGTCCGAACTTGGTGTGGATTTCCGTGAAGTCGATACCCCATCGCGTGACGGTTTCCGATGCTCCGATCACTTTGGCGGTCTCAAGGCAACTCAGTTCCTCGATGAATCCCGAGCCTCCTATCAGAATCTTTCGTGAAGAACCCGCATTGCCGGTGAATGCCTGCCGGGAGAGTTTCACAAGGTCGATAGGCGTGAGCTTTCCACGGGTGTAGGCGAACTGATGGTCGGTCTGGTTCCAAATGCCCTGGGTCATGAACACGGCGCCTTCGGAGGGGCCTTTCTCAAAGCGATGCATTGTGCCGAAAAGGAAATTCTTTTCCATTCCAAGACGCATGTCGATCAGAGCTACTTCCTGCTGGTCGGTGAGCGTCCACCCGACTTCTTTCGCCGACTGCCGTTGCAGCATAGACTGCTCGACCTGGGCTTTAAATATCTGACAGTAATTTTTTTGTTTCACCGGCAGAGCCTGGGCGTGGGTTGTCTGGACATCCATTTCGGCGGCCGCACGCCCCATGCGTATTACTTTGCTTCCGTTTTTGACGGAAATTCCTCCGGAGTCTTTCGGAATTCCGACCGGCATGAGGTTGAGCGTCGAATCGATGCTGCTTACGTAGAACATTATGCCCTTGCGCGTGCCGCACTCGGCATCGGGGATCAGCACTGTGTCGGTCTCGCTGAAACATTTCAGCTCCTTGACTTCAAGTTTCAGCTCTTCGATAGCGGTGGAAGTGGATTTGTTGCGTGTCGCCACGGTCTCCGCCGGAGTTGTGTCGACCGAATAATATTCGGTGACCATGCTTTTGGAGTGTCGGGGTTTACTCATTCTTGAAATCTGGTCGATTGGGGTGGCCATGGGTCGTATCTTTATGATACGGCTGTCGATTTCGTTGGTAAGGAGGTCGGCGCTGACCTCGCGTGTGATTTCAGTAGTGACCGGATTGTTGATGATGTGGGGCGCTCCGGCAGTCCCCTCGATGATTGTTTTCATAGTTGGCAATAAAAAATAAGATTAATAAAATTGGTGTAATGAGAATAATTGGTCTAATAGGCCTAATTGGAGTAATTGATAATAATAAGTAATAAAGTAATTAATAATAAATAAGGTAATACAATTAGATTTTATCCCAGATGCTGGCGGGGATTTCGGAGAAGAGTTCGAGCGCGTGGTCGTGCTCGGGAGGGTCTTGCTGAGGCACGGGCTTCATGGGGAGCTGTTCGTATAGGGCCGGCGCTTCGAGCCTCTGCCTGGCCGCTTCGTTAAGCCCCCGCAGGTATCCACGGTTTTCAGCTTCGTTAATCACTGTTTCGTCGGGTTGCGCCGGAGAAGTCCCGAAATGCCTGTCGGCTGCCTCACGAGGGTCAGTCCCGGCAATAATGTCGACAATGAAGTGTCCGGCGCGCGGATCTCGCTGAACTATCGTATCGAGCGAGAAAGATTGGTTTGTGTTTTCCATAATAATTAAAATTTGTTATAAGTTGACAGCGCAAATATAATACAAAAAACAATAGAAAGTATGCACAAATTATCGCAGCTATGAACAAAAAGCGCATTTTTTTTGTAATACTAATAACTGTCAAAATTTTTTCACTTTTTTGGTAAAACTTCATGAAAAATAGTTATATTTGCAACCGTTACTTACTGCAAGGCCTTTTTGAGAGTTTTTGCCGTTAAGTGATTTTGAAAGATAGTTAACATATTAATTTAAGTACCAAGAGATTGAACATGTGGCATGACAAAACCAGTGGCATTTGATTAATGCTTAGTGTTTGGTTGTCTCGCTTCATTCACCTGTCACTTCGATTATAACCTAACAATAAAAATTGAGTTAAATATAAATTGTAAAACTAAACAAACTCTTGCATGAAGAACATTTGTTTTCTAATGAACCGGAAGGCATGGATTGTCGCTCTGATGATTCTGAGTCTTTCCTTCCCGGCGCTGGCACAGAAGATCACCGTTAAGGGAACTGTGACCGACAAGTCCGGCGAGCCCCTTATAGGAGCGAGTGTCATGGCGAAAGGCACCACATCGGGCACCGCCACCGATTTCGATGGAAACTACAGCATCGAAACGGAGTCCAACGCCGTGCTGATATTCTCTTATGTCGGATATGACACCAAAGAGGTCAGCGTGAACGGCCAGACCACCGTCAATGTCGTACTTGACGAAAATGCGGTAATGCTTAACGAAGTAGTGGCCATCGGTTACGGAACCGTTAAGAAGAGTGACGCAACCGGATCGGTCGCCGTAGTCAAGCCGAGCGAGGTGCAAGCGGGACTTGCCACGAGCGCTCAGGACTTGCTTGTCGGCGCCTCTCCGGGTGTAGTCGTGACCACTAACGGCGGAAGCCCCCAAGGGGACGCATCTATCATGATTCGCGGCGGCGCGTCGCTTGCGGCTTCTAACGAACCACTTATCGTCATCGACGGAGTTCCTATGGAACGCGGTTCAGTGAAAGGCTCTTCCAACCCGATCGGGCTGATATCCCCAGAAAACATCGAGTCGCTGACCATTCTTAAAGACGCATCAGCGACGGCCATCTACGGAAGCCGCGCGTCCAACGGAGTCATCATCGTGACCACCAAGAAGGGCCAGAGCGGCAAGCCACAGGTAAATTTCGCAGCGAACATGTACATCAACACGCCGCGCAACTACTTGGACATGATGTCGGGCAATGAGTTTGCCAAATTCGTGACAGGCTATTACGGCGCGGAATCGGCACAGGCTCAAGCATTGGGCGTTGACGGCAAAATCTATAATACGAACTGGCAGAAAGAGGTTCTTCGCACGACAGTGTCGAGCGACTACAACTTGAGCGTGGGCGGTACGGTCGGTATCCTCCCGTACCGCGTTGCTGTTGGCTACACCAACAACAACGGTATTATCCAAGGCTCCAAGATGGACCGTCTTACCGCAAGTATAAATCTGTCTCCTAAGTTCTTTGATAATTCACTGCAGGTGAACGCCAACCTCAAGGGCGCTTATATCTCCAACGGTTATAATAACGACGCGGCTCTCGGCAATGCTGTAAGCTTCAACCCTACGCTTCCGATAAAGATGCCGGGAGGCAACCATTTCAACAACTGGACCACATACACTTCGGGCGGAGGCCTTGCCACGATGGACACCCCTCTTGGGCCTCCCAACACATTGGCTGCCATCAACCCGGTGTCGCTGATCGACGATTACTCCTCGACCTCGAAGGTATACCAGTCGGTGGGCAACCTTCAGCTTGACTACCGCCTGCCGTTCCTTCCCGAACTTCGCGCGAACCTGAACCTCGGCTATGAGTACAACCATGGCGAGGTGTGGGTTTACAATTCATCTTTCTCACCCCAGGCATGGAAAGACGGTCATTATGTCGACCACGATTCCGAGCAGCCTGTCCAGGACGGTTACACCACCCGCAAGAAAGAGAATCAGGAACGCTGGAATCTTCTTCTTGACTTCTTCCTGAATTATAACAAGGAGTTTACGGAAATCTCATCAACTCTTGATGTCACAGCCGGTTATTCATGGCAGAAATTCCGCAACTACTATCACGAGATCAACCGGGTGTATGCTCCGGGCGAATCTTTTGACGGGTTTATGCGTAATCCGGTAGTGCCCTCGCGCACACCTTATAATCTTGTGTCTTTCTTCGGCCGTGTCAATTACGGATACAAAGACCGCTATCTGCTTACCGCCACAGTGCGCGGCGACGGCACCAGCCGCTTCTCGAAGGACAACCGTTGGGGCGTTTTCCCCGCAGTCGCTCTCGGCTGGCGCATCATAGAGGAGGATTTCATGGCCTCTACGCGCAATGTGCTCAGCGACCTTAAGCTTCGTCTGGGCTGGGGTATCACCGGCCAACAGGACCTTCCCGACCAGTATTTCCCCTATCTTCCGATTTACAACGTCAGCACCGACCTGAACAGCCGTTTTCCGAACGGTCAGGGAGGCTACGTGAACATTGTGACTCCCAACTGGTTCAATACGGAGTTGAAATGGGAGGAAACCACCACATGGAACATCGGTCTTGACTTCGGCTTCCTCAACAACCGCATCATGGGTAGCGTCGACTGGTATCTGCGCAAGACCAAAGACCTCTTGACATGGGCCACTTTCCCTGCCGGCTCCAATCTGTCGAACGCGGGCAATCTTAATATCGGCGACTTGGAAAACAACGGTATCGAGTTCAACTTGATCACACGTCCTGTCGTGACACAAGATTTCCAGTGGCAGAGCAGCCTCAACGTGGCATGGAACAAGAATAAAATCACTCGTCTGGCCGACGGCGCCGACTCAACTACCGGAGGCATCGGCAACGGAATCAATATCCAGAAACATCAGGAGGGCTTCCCCGCTTACAGCTTCTGGGTTTACGAGCAGGTCTATGACAGCAACGGCGATCCTCTTGAGGGAGTTTATGTAGACCGCAACGGCGACGGCGAAATCACCGACGCAGACAAATACCTCTACCACAGCAAGGATCCGGCAGTCACCATCAACTGGCAGAACACCCTTAACTGGAAAAACTGGGACTTCGGCATCGTACTCCGCGCCAGCATAGGCAACTGGGTCTACAATGCCAACGAGATGAACAACTCTTTCATCTCGTCGACCTCCACAGCTCCGCTCAGCAACCTGATGAACGGCACTTACCTCTGGAAGATGACCCAAGACACAAACGTGAGGTCAAGCGACTACTTCGTGCGTAACGCAAGCTTCCTCCGCTGTGACAATATCACCGTCGGCTACACATGGCCGTCGCTGCTTAACAACTGTCTGCGCCTGCGTGTGTACGGCGCGGTCCAGAATCCGTTTGTCATCACGAAGTACAGCGGGCTTGACCCGGAAGTGGGGAGCGGCATAGACAACAACATCTATCCGCGTCCGGTGACAGTGTCATTCGGTGTTGTAGCACAATTCTAATCACTAACACAGATTATAAGAATCATTATGAAAATTTCAAAATATATGACATCAGGCGCGGTGGCGCTGTCAATGGCGCTGTTGCTGCCATCATGTGTCGACGACCTTGACCTCAAGCCCGCCAGCCCTACCCAGAAGACTGAACTGACCTCGGCAGAGGAGTGGCAGGGATATTTCGGCAGCCTCTACGGCTCGCTGCTATATGTCGGGAACTTGTCGACATCCGACAACGGCGCCGGCACTTACATGCGCTGCCACTGGAACCTTCAGGAGATTACCGCCGACGAGGCCATCATCTCCAATAAGTGGAACGACCCGGGCTATCACGCTCTGAACTTCAACACATGGCTGACCGACAACGAGTGGATGTTTGCGGCATTTTCCCGCGAGTTCTACACCGCGCGCCAATGCACCGAGTTTATCGACAAGGCCAACGGCGCCAAGAGCTATCTTGAAGATAATGATGTCGAGGCCATGAAGGCAGAAGCGCGCGTTATACGCGGACTTGCCTATTATCATATGATCGATCTGTTCGGACGCGGGCCGTGGGTGCCGGGAACTCCTACCGGAGCGACCCCTCCCACCTATGACCGCCAGCAGCTGTTTGACGCGACGGTCAGCGACCTTGTGGATGTAATCAACGAGGGACATCTTATTCCTGCGGCACAGCAGGTTTACGGACGTCTTTCCCGTGAGGCGGCTTACATGCTTCTCGCCAAACTTTACCTGAACGCCGAGGTTTATACGGGCACATCGATGTATGCCGAGTGCGCCGCCGCGTGCCAAGAGATACTCAAGACCATCAGCGGCCTTGCTCCGGAGTATAAATACTTGTTCTGCGCGTCAAACGACAAGTATGTAGGCAATGGCGAAATCCTGTGGGCAGTGCCTCAGCAGGTCGGCGCCATGGAGACATGGGGCGGAACCACATACATGACCGCCGGGGCTTATATCGAGCCTGCGAAGGATGACGAAGCTCTGTCGAAAGCTCTTGTGCGGGCCGGCGCCGGTTCATGGGACGCAGAGAGAAACGCGTTTGCCGGACCGAACCCATGGTCGGGCGTGAGGATGCGTCCCGAGCTGTCGACTTCATTCGAGCCGAACGACAAGAGAGCGTTGTATTACGCCGGTTCATTCAACGTGGGTGTCGAAGACCTTGACAATTATGACAAGAACAGTGACGGCTACATGTGTGTCAAATATACCTACACAACTGAAGATGATTATGAGAACAATGCCAACGTGGCTCCGGGTTCGCAGGTGTGCAACACCGACTATCCTCTGTTCCGCCTTGCCGACACATATCTGATGCTTGCCGAATGCCAGCTCAACGGCGTGGAATGCAACGGCAAGTCATACTTTGACCAGGTGCGCGGGCGCGCCGGCCTTTCGCCGGTCGCTCTGACTCCGGAGAATCTTCTCCACGAACGCCAGACAGAGCTTTACTGGGAGGGCCACCGCCGCAGCGACCTTATACGTTTCGGCCGATACACCGGATCAGTGTACAACTGGTCATGGAAGGGGGGCGTGTATGAGGGAGTTTCACTTCCCGAATACCGCTCGGTGTTTGCGATTCCTTACCAATATGTGGCAACAGTAGGTCAGAATCCGGGCTATTAATTTAGTTATCACCTATAAATCAAGTAACAATGATTAATAAAAAAATTTCAATATTTTTTGCCGCGCTGGCATTGGCGACCGGTTTTACAAGCTGTAGCGACGATGACAGCCCCAAATATAAGGCACCGGATGAAAATACCACTATGGTGCTTAACACTCCGCCATTTTCCCAGCAGCTATATATGCTTTCGAGCGGAGGTTACATGAATTTTGCCGTAGAGAAGCAGCCAGACTACGGATTTGCGGCATCGGTGAACTACGGTCTTGAAGTGTCGCTTGACAAGACGAACGTCTATGATATCACGCCTGAGGTTGTCACCTCGTCAAACATGAGAATCAAGGAGCAGGATTTAGCGGTGAGCCTATGCGCGCTTAACGGTATAGAAACCGAAGAGGACTGGGATAACAGCCCGACCGCTCAAGGGGCGCAGACAGTTTATGTGCGTGCGACCGCCCAACTGCCGGGAGTCGATGACAGCCTCGTCAAGTCAAACTGGGTTGAGCTTAAGCAGGTGCAGGGTTATTTCGCCATCCCGCAGCCCGACGCCATCTGGCTTATCGGCAACTATCTCGGAGACTGGATTGAACCCGCCGAAGCGAACGCTGAACAGCTTGCCGACTGGCGTCTGTTTGAGACCACTATCGGAAACAAGATTTATTCGGGCGTGTTTGACATGCCGGCAGCTCCGATATTCCGCTTCTATAGCACTCTGAACGGATGGAGTGACGAGAGTGTCTCAATCGGTTCGCAGGAGGAAGACAATCCTATAGCATATGATCTTACCGACGGGCAGTGGCAAGGTAAAGTAGTGACCGGAAAAGGCTCGTTCTCGTTCCCGGATTTCGAAGGCGGCAAGATGACCATCGTAGTCAACCTGAACGATAACACGGTTCAAATCATGGCCGGCGCGCAGGTTGTGATCGAGACGAAGTATATCTATCTTGTCGGGCAGCCGGGCTTATGGTCCGCCCCGACAGTAGCCAACAAGGATGACTTCATAGCATTGGCCGACAGAACCGACAGCGGCATCTATACCGCCGATGTGGAAATCACGAAGGAGATCGACTGGTTCAACTTCCGATTTGCGAAGTCCCTTTACGAAGGCGCGGCAGACGACGCATGGGGTTCCGTGGACTGGATAGGCTGCGGCGAGGGTTCGGACAATTATGAAGTCCAGATGCCTTACAGCGGACCGGCTGACGACAGCCAGAACACATGGCGCATCATGAACGCCAATGTTGGAGATGTGATACGGTTTACGGTCAACACGAGCGTCACGCCTGTGACGGTTACATTTGAGACCGTGGCGGCGGAATAAATTGTCGGCGGGGCGCATGGCGGCCTCGGCTCCGGCGCCCCCGCTCAACGGATTAATAAAAAATACAAGTTCATAAAAGAGATATGAAGAAAATCGCATTATATTCGCTTCTTGCCATGTCGGCAATATTTACCGGATGTGACGAGGTGGAGGATCCGACGGGAAAACCGGCTGTGAACACGCCGATTCCTGAATTTAACATCAACGATTTCAAGGTGAGCACTCCGATTGTGAACCAAGGTGAGCTGGATCTGAAGGCTATCAACGGGACTGACAACAAGGCGGTGACCGTGATTACGGTCGACGACGCGAGCAATCTGCCCGAAGGTTATGAGCTGCATTTCAACTATGAGATTGCGGCCAGTGACGATTTCACCGACGCGGTGACACTGCCGGTGGCAATGGCCGAGGGGTCGGACGGCTCCATGAGCGGAACGGTGACTACGGCTCAGCTTGAGACGGCTTATGAGGAAATTTTCGGTCTTTCGGCCGCTCCCGAGGTTGTCTATGCCCGCACGGCGGCTTATGCCTACAACACAGCCAACAAGTCGACTGTGCGCATAGGCGGTGACAGCCAGTTTTATAACGGAGTGAGCTACACGCTTACCCCCGATCCGGTGTTTGTGCTTTACACGCCCGGCGACAGCAACGGCTGGAACCAGTCGGCGAGCCAGCAGATGTGGTCGGACAACGGCTATTCCTTTATGGGTTACGCCCATCTTCAGGGAGGATTCAAGTTTACCACCAAAACCGACTGGAGCGGCGTGAACTACGGACAAGGCGACAACGCGGGCGAGCTTTCGACCGACGGCGGAGCGGGGAATCTGACAGTTGACACCGACGGGTTGTACTGGTGCACGGTGAACACGACCGACCTGACTTACACGGCGAGCTATATCAGCACCTACGGTGTGATCGGGGATTTCAATAACTGGTCGGCGAGCGTGGCTCTGACTCCGAGCGCTGATTTCCTTGTGTGGACGGGAACTGTCGACATGTCGGCAGGCGGTCAGTTTAAATTCCGCGCTAACGATGACTGGAAAATAAGCCTCGGCAACACCCTCGACGAGCTTCTTGACAACAGCCAGACCAATATTCCGGTGCCTGAGCCGGGAATATATGATATCACTCTTGACCTTTCAAGCTATCCTTGCAAGGCCACGATGGTGAAGAAATAACATAAGATTTATTAACGCGGTTGCCGTATACGTGCCTCGGCTTTAGGGCTGTGACGCCGTGGCTTCGGCAACTGAAAAGGCAGTTGGAATTTAAATTCCAAATTGTGATTAGATTTTAGACAGGTGACCCCGGTGCGTGAGCATCGGGGCATTTTTTTCAGATGGAGCCGGAGAGGGGGGTGAAATGTTAAAAAATGTGTAAAACTTGATATTTTTGTTGTTTTATACGTATTTTTACATATCTTTGCAACCAAATGCGCAGAGAGATGCGCATTCAGATTTATGCACATATAAGCGGCTAAATC
>CAZYXN010000033.1:0-4040 GCA_964651105.1 uncultured Muribaculum sp.
GCTATCACATCGGAAGATGTTGAAAAGTGACTCATGCGGTCTATATCCGCATGAGTCACTTTATAAATTACCTCCATATTGACACAAGGCGAGTGAAAATCAAGCCACTTTGAAGTTGCAAAAAGATACCGACATTTAAAATTGCCTATTGTGTCGAGAACACATTTTGTTCCTTCAGCAACGAACAATCTATTCTCGCGTCTCACTTTCGCATCATCAAGCGATGCAACCAATTTCCTCAGCCGATTAGTCAATTCAGGCATACACATTATTTCTTATAATCTTCAATACCTTTCTCAAGGAATTTAGTAAACTTCGGTATATTCTCATCATAAGAGAACGGCCCTGACAAAAGTTCACCGTCATTATTCAGAATGACATAATAGGGCTGCGCATTTGCCTGGAATTTATAACGCTGAAGATAGCTCCAACGGTCCCCATAGGTATCAAGAGTAACCTTCTTGCCGTTTTCGACAACTTCTATCGGTTGCGGAAGTTCTTTCTTCTCATCTACCATAAGTTTGATAACAACAAAATTATTGTCAATCATATTATGTACATTGGCTTCATCCAGAACAGCACCTTCCATCTTACGGCAATTTACACATCCATAACCCGAGAAATCAATCAGTACCGGTTTGCCTTCAGCCTTTGCTGCACGCATACCATCTTCATAATCGTCATATTCCTTAAGCTCATTGCCATACAAATTGAAGTCTTGAGTAAACAATGGAGGAACAAAAGCGCTTACACCTTTTAACGGAGCGCCCCAAAGACCAGGAATCAAATAAACCGTAAATGCAAACGAAATCATGGCTAAAAAGAACCGGACAGTTCCAATACTGCTATCAGCCGGCCCATAATGAGCAAAATTGAATTTACCAAGAAGATAAAGTCCAAGCAAAGCAAAAGTGACAATCCACAATGCAAGGAACACTTCACGGTCAAGGATATGCCATCCATATGCGAGATCCGCTACCGACAGGAACTTCAATGACAGAGCAAGTTCAATAAAGCCGAGCACAACTTTAACGGTATTCATCCAACCACCGGAACGAGGTGTGCTCTGCAGCCATGACGGGAACATAGCGAAAAGACAGAACGGAATCGCCAACGCCAATGAAAATCCGAACATACCGATAGCCGGCCCAAACTTATCTCCGGTACTGGCGGCCTCGACAAGCAAAGTCCCGATAATAGGGCCTGTGCAGGAGAATGAAACAAGAGTCAAGGTAAACGCCATGAAAAATATACTCAACAATCCGGTAGTCTTTTCAGCAGTGCTGTCCATCTTATTTGCCCATGATGACGGAAGTTTTATATCGAATGCGCCAAAGAAAGATACGGCAAACACAACCAGCAAAAGGAAGAAAATGATGTTACATACCGCACTCGTGGATAAAGCATTCAATGAACTTGCGCCAAATATAGCAGTAATCAGCAATCCGAGCAGAAGATATATGATTATAATGGACGCGCCATATATGAATGCGTCAGCTACGGATTTAGCCCTCGACTTTCCTTTCTTTAGAAAGAAACTTACAGTCAATGGAATCATCGGCCATACGCATGGAGTGAGCAATGCGACAAATCCGCCGATAAAACAGGTTATAAAAATATAAAGCAACGAAGTGGAACTTCCTTCTTCCGAACCGGTTCCGTCAGAAAAATTAACAGGCGCCCACAATTTATCTGTCGACATCTCTCCTGCATTATCCACAGAAGCATCAGCCGCTACGATCTCCTCGACAAGGCTGTCTACTGAAGCAGTGTCAGCTGTAACCTCTTTAACCGCAGGAATCTCTTCCGCATTTGTTTCCTTAGGTTGCTCTTCCTGCTTTTTAGCAATTTTTGCCGTTCCGGTTAATGAGAATGTCTCTTTGGACGGAGGAATACAATTTTCATCATTACATGCCGAATACCGGATTGTCCCGTCAATAACAAAATTGGGAGCTGTCGCTGTAAACGCCTGTGAAATAACCACCGATTCTGTCCACCAACTTAACTCGGCATTGAACATGGCATCGAATTGTACATGGGCCTTCTTATCGGAAGTCAAACCACCGTTCAACTCCACACCCTCCAACTTATCCCATTTCACCTGCAACGGCGTAGGGCCTGCATTAGGATCAAGGTCATGACTATACATATGCCACCCATTGTCAATCATGGCTTTCATCGTGACTACACCATGATTATCATCAGTCATCTGAGTCGACACATCCCATCTCACTGGTTTCATAAACTGCCCGCTAATTGGGCTGCCAAACGCAGCCAACACGGTTAGAATAAGGAAAAAAATACGAGTCATAGCAATTGCTTTTTGCACTTATAATAATTTGACACAAAGATACAATTTTTTTTCAAATACACTCCTATGTATATTTATATTAAAAGACAAAGTCTTCGTATCTGTTTTAATTTATCACGATTGCATATTCCAAATGCATATTCCAAATCCACATAGACGGTATTTTTAGCGTTTATCATTTTTTTTGTGTATATTTGCTATCTAATCGTATAGAACAACAAAATGGCGCCACTATTTACTATAGTAACCGTAACATACAATGCTCAAAGCACATTTCCAGCTACGCTTAAAAGTGTTGCGGAACAATCATGCCGTCTATTCGAATACATAATAATGGATGGTGCATCGACCGATAAGACACTAAAACTAGCCATAAATGCGGCTATTCCCGAAGCGAGAGTCTATTCAAGTCCTGACAAAGGCATATACGATGCCATGAATAAAGCCATCCATATAGCGAAAGGAGACTACCTGATATTTCTAAATGCCGGAGATTCTTTCCACAGTCAAGACACTCTTGAGATTCTCGCCCAAGCCATAATGGACAACGATTATCCGGGAATCATTTACGGACAAACCAATCTCGTTGACAGCAACAGACACTTCATCGCGCCGAGGCATCTTACCGCTCCGGAAACTCTTACTGTAAAAAGTTTTGCCGAAGGAATGACAGTATGCCATCAGGCTTTCATTGTCAACAAGAAACTTGTCCAGCTCTACGACTTGAAATATCGTTACTCGGCAGATTATGACTGGTGCATAAGATGCCTGCAAAGATCACGCAACAACTACTATGTACCTGAAGTACTTATAGATTATCTTGTTGAAGGAGAGACCACTCGCCATCGCAGGGCTTCTCTATGGGAAAGATTCAGAATAATGTCATTTTATTATGGATTATTGCCGACACTTTGGCGTCACATCAGCTTTATTCCAAGATTTTTTAATCACAAAAGACAATTAAAACAAAAACAGAAGATATGAAATTTTACATCGTTGAAAATCAGAAACCGGCAGGACCGTTTACAGTATCCGAACTTATCGCTCAAGGAATTAAAGGTTCCGATCTTGTATGGGCAGAAGGGATGAAGGATTGGACCCCGGCAGAATCAATTGAAGAAATTCGCGAAGCTTTGTACTCAGCTCCGACCCACGAACATGCGTCATACCCGCAAACACCACCGCAACCGCCGATATACGGAACATGTTCCGAACCGCCATGTCCACCAATCAATGCCGCCTATGAGCAATCCACACCGCAACAACAATATTATAGCGCCGAGATACCGCCAAAAACATGGCTTGCCGAGTCTATTTTAGTCACGATTTTATGCTGTCTGCCTTTCGGAATTGTAGGTATCATAAAGGCGTCAAGTGTCAGCAATCTATGGCAGGCCGGACGTTTTGAAGAATCCCGTCAGGCATCTGCCTCTGCTAAAAAATGGACTCTTATCGGCTTCTTCTCAAGTCTGGTAATATATTTCATATATTTTG
Organism: uncultured Muribaculum sp.; assembly: GCA_964651105.1. Lineage (GTDB taxonomy): Bacteria > Bacteroidota > Bacteroidia > Bacteroidales > Muribaculaceae > Muribaculum. The sequence goes on from CAZYXN010000033.1 coordinate 3,806, forward strand.
TGGCAATGATTATAATCGCCGTTTCCAATGGTGGATTCGATAACTAAGTCAAAATGATAATATATACTACATTTTGCGTAGAGCAGCCTATAAGTGATGAGTTTATCGAATGGGCTAAAAATGTTTATCTTGAAACCGCCTGTCGTGATTGTTCCATGCATGATCCGCTGATAATGCACATTTTAGCTCCAACGGAAGACAACACCATAAACTTCGCGATTCAGTTCCGTTGTGA
>CAZYXN010000033.1:4050-23295 GCA_964651105.1 uncultured Muribaculum sp.
TCTTGTCGAATGGATTGACACGTATCAGCCGGTATTGCTTGATTCCGCCGCAAAAAAATGGGGACAGAAAGTTTTACATTTCACCACATTAATGCAAGAAATATAACCCTAATGGAACGTAATGAATCAGCGAAATGCTGGGATCGCATCATTATAGGTGTCGATCCCGGCACTAATGTTATGGGTTATGGTATTCTCGGTGTAAAACGAGACAAACCGGCAATGATAGCAATGGGAGTGATAAAATTAAACAAGCTTGACACTCACTACAAACGTCTTGGACACATATTCAGCCGAATGACAGGAATTATTGAGCAATATCTGCCGGATGAGATGGCGATAGAAGCCCCGTTTTTTGGCAAAAACGTACAGTCAATGTTAAAACTCGGAAGAGCGCAGGGCGTGGCGATTGCCGCCGCCATAAGCCGAGATATACCGATTGCCGAATACGAGCCAAGAAAAATAAAAATGGCCATTACCGGAAATGGAGCCGCCGCAAAAGAACAAGTTCAAGAAATGCTTCGACGGCTCCTTAATATCTCTCAAGAAAACATACTTCCGGAACTGGATGCCACTGATGCCCTCGGAGCAGCGTTATGTCATTTTTATGAATCGTCGAAACCTGAAATAGCAAAAGGCCCGCGTTCATGGAAAGAATTCATATCCAAAAATCCGTCACGAGTGAAATAATCAGCCCTAACTTATTTTTATTATTTTTAATAATTGCTTGTGTTAATCATTAGATTATATTACTTTTGTGTTGCATAGAAGTTTCCAGCTTCTCAACATGTCAATAAATTTACTATATCATACAATGAAACAGTTTTTCACTTATGTTCTTGCTACTATAGCCGGCATTTGGATTACCATTATAATAACAGTAGTCGGTTCTATTTTAATGGCAATAATGACAATGGCGGCAGGAATGGCTTCAAGCGAGCCTAAAATATCATCACACTCGATTCTACATCTTAACCTTGACGGAACAATAGAGGAACGCCTTGAAGGACGCTCTATAATCGATCGTTTATATGGCGTAGGAGAAGATCAGCTTTCATTAAAAGATATCGTAAAATCTATTCATAACGCCAAAGAAGACTCAAAAATAGACGGTATATTTATCGATTGCAAAGGAGGAGCCGGAGGCACAGCTACAATGGCTTACATAAGAGAAGCAATCATGGATTTCAAAGAATCTGGTAAATGGGTGGTAGCCTATGGAGACGCCTATTCTCAATCCAATTATTTTGTAGCGACAGCAGCCGACAGCATTTGGGTAAATCCGGTGGGACTTGTCGATATCCATGGAGTCGGAGGTTCTTTGATGTTTTTTAAAGGACTGCTCGACAATCTCAACATTAATGTTCAAGTAATTAAAGTCGGAACATACAAAAGTGCAGTCGAACCGTTTATTCTGACCGAACCGAGCGAAGCCAACCGCGAACAAATCAGAAGCTATATAACTCCTATCTGGAATTACATCTCCGAAAACATTGCGGCAGCCCGTAATGTGAACATTGACGCAGTAAACGAATGGGCAGATTCAATAGTCACCACATATGCTCCGACCCGTCTTATACAAATGAACATAGCAACATCTCTCCGCTACCGTCATCAAGTCGAGGAATGGATGAAAGAAGCCACCGGACGAGATAAAGATGAAAATCTTCGTCTGGTAGCTCCATCGACATATGTAAATACTATCAAAGAAAAAAAATCGTCAACGCATATTGCGGTACTATATGCGACCGGAGATATTGTTGACAATGGAAATGAGGGAATTGTCGGCAACAAAATGGCACCGTTGATTCTTGATCTTGCAAATGACAAAAAAGTGGATGCCCTTGTGCTAAGAGTCAATTCAGGAGGAGGAAGCGCCTTTGCTTCGGAACAAATATGGGAAGCTCTCGAACAATTCAAGGCTACAGGAAAACCGTTCTATGTATCAATGGGCGATGTAGCAGCATCAGGCGGATATTATATTTCATGCGGCGCCGATAAAATTTACTGTCAGCCAGTCACCCTTACCGGATCAATCGGAATATTCGGAATGATACCTTCTATAAAAGGATTTCTTAACGATAAACTTGGCATAACAACAGCTAACATTATGACCAATCCCAATGCAAATATCGGGATTATAGAGCCTATGACTCCATTCCAGCGCACGGCCATGCAAAACATGATCAACCGTGGGTATGAAACATTCACGTCTCGTTGTGCTGAAGGACGTCATCTCACTGTAGATTCAATTAAATCTATTGCCGAAGGACGTGTATGGGATGGAGTAACCGCAAAACGAATCGGACTTGTCGACGAATTGGGTAATCTCGACAAATGTATTGAAGATTTAGCACTTGCCAACGGCTATTTGAAATACGAGATCGTAGAATATCCACGAACCAACAAAGAATGGTGGGAGGAAATTCTTGACGAAGGAGCCAATATTAAGCAATCAATGATAAAAAAAGAACTTGGCGCAGCAGCTCCATATTACGAAGCGATAAAAAAAATAAACGAAATGGAACATGTGCAATGTCGCATGCCTAATATAATTATTGAGTAAATTCAACCCATTGTATCAAAATGCGTCACAACAAAATACTGGACATATTAGTTCTAAAACCGTTATCGGCCATATACGGTGCAGTCATTTATGTCCGGAACCAATTGTTTGAGTGGGGCATTTTGAAACAACATTCATTTGGAATTCCAGTTCTTGTCGTTGGAAACATTTCAGTAGGCGGAACCGGAAAAACACCTCATACCGAGTATATTGTCGAAACATTAAAAAACGAATATCGTATAGGTGTTCTTAGCAGAGGCTACCGCCGCAAAACAAAGGGATTTGTTCTTGCGTCAAAACGTTCAACTCCATGGGATATAGGAGATGAGCCGTATCAGATATTTCAGAAATTCGGCAATGATGTACGGGTAGCGGTATGCGAAAAAAGAGTCAAGGGCATAAACGAGCTGTTACGTATCGACCCGCAGATTGATCTGATTGTCCTTGACGATGCATTTCAGCACCGTTATGTCAAACCATCGGCATCCATCGTATTAATGGAATGGAATCGTCCGATATATAATGATGAGTTACTTCCATTGGGCCGTCTGCGCGAACAGCAACGTGCCATCTTGCGTACCGATATGGTGATTGTAACCAAATGTCCGGCGGAAGTACGTCCGGTAGATGTTCGTCTCATTTATGACCATCTTGGGTTGTTTGCATATCAGAAAGTATTTTTCTCCCGTTATGCTTACGGCAATCTCGTAAGCATATTCCCTGACGAGGTGCGATATATGCCCAACCTTGCCTGGATGACATCTGACGATTCCGTGTTGGTTGTCACCGGCATAGCCAATCCGTCACCATTGCTAAGATATCTGAAAGCGCATAATTTAAATGTGTCAGAAATGCGTTTTCCCGATCATCATCAGTTCTCTCGTCGTGACTTTGATGAAATAACCGGCAGATTCAACAAATTGACCGGCAGAAACAAATATATCGTTACTACCGAAAAAGATTCTGTCAGAATTGCAGGGAGCCCATATTATCCTCATGAACTTAAAGCGGCTACATTCTATCTGCCTATAAAAGTTGAATTCCTGCCTCATAAAATGCCTTTAGAATCCGATTCATTTAATCGTGAACTCAGGAAATTGCTGAAAAAACCATTATACGAAAAATAGAAACTTCTTCAAGAAATCATTTGTTATAACAACAACACCAAAATTCTCACCATATGTTAGAAAAAATCAACCAAACCGCAGAGTACATCCGGTCAAAAGTAAATGATATGCCTAAAACAGCAATAATTTTAGGCACAGGTCTCGGAGCTCTTGTTGACCATATTGAAGACAAACAATATATTCCATATTCCCAAATTCCAAATTTTCCGGTGTCTACTGTCGAAGGCCATTCGGGAAATCTAATATTCGGAAAACTTGGCAGCAAACGTGTGATGGCAATGCAGGGACGCTTTCATTTCTATGAAGGATATGACATGAAAACAGTTACCTTTCCTATCCGTGTGATGAAAGCTCTCGGAATAAAGACTCTATTCGTGAGCAATGCCGCCGGAGGAATGAATCCGGAATTCATAATCGGAGACATAATGATTATAACCGACCATATCAATCTGTTTCCGGAACATCCACTGCATGGGAAGAACTACGAGGAACTCGGCCCGCGTTTTCCTGATATGAGCGAAGCATATTCAAAAAGACTAATAAAGCATGCAACCGAAATCGCGCAAGAGAAAGGAATCAGGGTCATGCATGGCGTGTATGTCGGAACACAAGGACCGACATTTGAGACTCCCGCTGAATACAGATATTTCCACATCATCGGCGGAGATGCTGTAGGGATGTCCACAGTGCCTGAAGTCATAGTCGCACGTCACAGCGGAATGGAAGTATTCGGTGTTTCAGTCATCACCGATCTTGGGGTAGAAGGAATCGTTGAAGAAGTTTCTCATGAGGAAGTGCAGAAAGCTGCACAGAAAGCCCAGCCCAAAATGATGGAGATAATGACTGAATTGGTAAACAGATACGAAGAATAAGCCACATGAATGACGATAAACAGACCGAGATTTCAGAACTCGGTGAGTTCGGGCTTATTGATCGTCTCACTGAAGGAATCACATATGTAAATCCGCATACGATAAAAGGCGTTGGCGACGATGCCGCCGTTATAGAGGCAAAAGATGAAGAGATCCTTGTGACAACCGATCTCTTGCTTGAAGGGATTCATTTCGACCTCACATACGTGCCGTTGAAACATCTTGGCTACAAATCAGCTGTCGTAAATTTCAGCGATGTATACGCCATGAATGGGACACCTCGGCAAATAACAGTATCCCTTGGCATTTCAAAACGATTTACAGTAGAGCATATCGAAACTCTTTATGCGGGAATACGCCATGCATGCCAGATATACGGAGTAGATCTTGTAGGCGGCGACACGACTTCTTCAAGACAAGGCTTGGTAATATCCATAACATGTATCGGCACGGCTCCGAAAGATAAAATCGTTTATCGCGATGGAGCCAAAGACACTGACATAATATGTGTAAGCGGAGACCTCGGAGCCGCATATATGGGATTGCAACTTCTTGAGCGCGAAAAAGCAGCATCCGTCGGAGTCAAAGATTTTCAGCCGAAATTTGAAGGCAAAGAATATCTGGTTGAACGACAACTGAAACCGGAAGCGCGCAGGGATATCATAAAGGAACTTAATGATGCCGGTGTCATGCCGACATCTATGATGGATATCTCCGACGGGCTGTCAAGCGAGCTGATTCACATATGCAAAGCAAGCCACACCGGATGTCGTGTATATGAAGACAGAATCCCGATCGACTATCAGACAGCGATAATGGCGGAAGAGCTCGGCATGAATCTGGTGACAGCAGCAATGAACGGCGGAGAGGATTACGAACTGCTGTTTACTGTCCCGCTGACCGATCATGAAAAGATTGAAAAAATGCCCGGCATAAAAGCGATAGGCTATATCACAAAAGAGAACCTCGGCTGCGCCCTTGTGACTCGAGACGGGAATGAAATTCCCATCAAAGCCCAAGGATTCAATCATCTTGCATAAAAACATGAAATTGTCATTACGCGATTTAATATTCCTAATCGGGTAATGACAATTTTCATCATAAAAATTAAACATATTTTTGGGTGTAAATACGGTTAAATTGCAAGTTTAAAGAGTATTTCGTAACTTTGCAGCCAAACTAATTAGCACTGATGGGAATATTCAGCTTTTTTTCCAAAGAGAAAAAAGAGACTCTTGACAAAGGTCTTGAACGCACCAAACAGGGTGTTTTCTCCAAAATCGCCCGTGCCGTTGCCGGAAAATCCAAAATTGACGATGAGATTCTGGACAATCTTGAAGAAGTTTTCATTACCTCTGATGTAGGGGTCGAAACTACCTTGAAGATTATCGAACGTATTGAAAAGCGCGTGGCTCGAGACAAATACGTCAATTCTTCCGAACTGAACCAGCTTTTATGCGAGGAGATTACCGAACTTCTTGCTGAAAACAACAACGAATCGGCACAAGAGGATTTCACGGTACCGGCAAATCACAAACCGCATGTGATAATGGTTGTCGGAGTGAATGGCGTCGGGAAGACTACCACTATAGGCAAGCTCGCCCATCAGTTTAAAGCCGCAGGAAACAAGGTCATGCTTGGAGCTGCCGATACATTCCGCGCCGCCGCTGTCGAACAGCTCGATGTGTGGGGAGAACGTGCCGGCGTTCCGGTAATAAAACAAAAACTTGGAGCCGATCCGGCTTCCGTGGCATTCGACACTCTTCAATCAGCCAAGGCTAATGATGTCGATGTAGCCATTATAGATACCGCAGGCCGTCTTCACAATAAAAAAGGGTTAATGGACGAATTAACCAAAATCAAAAATGTGATGCAGAAAGTCGTGCCTGACGCTCCACATGAAGTGCTTCTTGTTCTTGACGGCTCTACTGGACAAAACGCATTTGAACAGGCTAAACAATTTGTAGCGGCAACAAATGTCAACGGTCTTGCCATCACGAAACTTGACGGAACAGCCAAAGGAGGTGTTGTTATCGGAATAAGCGACCAGTTCAAGATTCCGGTAAAATACATAGGACTCGGCGAAGGCATCAACGATCTCCAGGTGTTTCATAAAAACGAATTTGTCAAATCGTTATTCGGTCAGGAACTCTGATGGCACACAGAAAAGTGGATGTTATCACGCTCGGATGTTCGAAAAACCTTGTCGACAGCGAGCGGTTGTTAGGTATGTTTGACGATGCCGGATTTGACGCATGCCATGAACCGGAAAAATTACGCGGCGACATAGTAGTGGTCAATACGTGCGGCTTTATCGGAGATGCCAAGGAGGAATCCATAAATGAGATTCTGCAACAAATCAACAACAAAGAGGCGGGAGCTATAAAAGAACTTTATGTAATGGGCTGCCTGTCACAACGCTATCTTGACGAACTTAAAGAAGAGATGCCGGAAGTTGACGGCTGGTATGGAAAATTTGACTGGCACAATCTCGTGCAATCTTTATCTTCCAGAAATCCAGGCACAGTCAAATATGAACGACGTATCACCACCCCACGTCATCATGCTTATATAAAAATTGCAGAAGGGTGCAACCGATTCTGTTCATTCTGCGCTATTCCGCTCATAACCGGACGATTTCATTCACGCCCAATCAAGGAGATTCTCGATGAAGTGAGAGGGCTTGTGTCAAAGAGAACAAAAGAATTCAACATAATAGCTCAGGATCTGTCAAGCTACGGACTTGATATTGACGGCAAATCACATCTTGCCGAACTTATCGACCGAATGGCAGAGATTGACGGAGTGGAATGGATACGTCTGCATTATGCCTATCCTGCACAATTCCCGATGGATATCCTCGACGTAATGGCGAAACGCGATAATGTGTGCAAATATCTTGATATTGCTTTGCAACACATAAACGACAAGGTATTGTCCAATATGCGCCGCCATATTGATGCCGACAGCACCCGCAAACTTCTTGACGAAATTCGCCACCGTGTTCCGGGAATACATATACGCACAACTCTCATGACAGGTTTTCCCGGAGAGGGAGAAGAAGAGTTTCAACAGCTTAAGGAATTTGTCAAAGAGCAACGTTTTGAACGCATGGGAGCTTTCGCTTATTGTGAAGAAGAAGACACTTACGGAGCCGCCAATTTTTCAGATGACATTCCTCAGAATGTGAAACAAGCTCGTCTTGACGAGATAATGGCTTTACAGGAAGAAATCTCGCTTGAACATAACGAGTCAAAAATCGGCAAGACTCTGCGTGTTATTATCGATCGGGAGGACAATGACTATTATGTCGGAAGAACCCAATATGACTCTCCGGAAGTCGACCCTGAAGTCCTTATAAGAAAAGACGGCAAACTAAAAATTGGAGAATTTTACGACGTGACTATTGAAAGCGCGATGCCCTTTGAGTTAATCGGACATCTATCCGTTTAATCCATCCAATCCACTACATGTCCGGGGGTTGATTTGGCGACATCCACCAGACGTTGATTGCTCGAGCCACGAAACCGCAACGACGTGTCGCGCAGAGACTCAACAAATCTACCGTCGACAAGCACATCAATCCACCTGAGCAGTCGAGCCATGCGTGGCGTTTCTGCTATATCTTCAAACACATAACCGGTGTAACACCATATTGTCCGTCCGCTCTCTTTCAGTCTGCGAGCAAGTTCAACCATTCCATCGACTTGCATCAGCGGATCACCCCCTGAAAATGTTACATTAAAATCATTATCGTCAATCACGGCAATAATCTCGTCAATACTCATCTCAACGCCGCCATCCATATCCCAGGACTGGGGATTATGACACCCTTGGCAATGATGACAGCATCCAGCAAAATAAATAGATGTGCGGAGCCCCGGCCCGTCGACCGAGGTTCCGCCCACTATATCGAGCACTCTTAGCTTCATTGTTTATTATTTATGCACCACACGGTCGTTAAGCTCCGCAAGCTTGGCATTGTTCCAACGGTCGGTCGTTCCTACAAGATAACCTGTAATACGCTGCAACTTATCAATTGCGCGGCTTCCGCATTTCGGACATATATCCAGATTTTCCTGCGCATCCTCGTAACCGCAATCCATACAGCGGTTGCGATTATGATTTACAGAGCCGTAACCGATGTTATATTTATGAATAAGGTCTACAATATCGCTTATCGCATCAGGATTATGTGTCGCATCACCGTCAATCTCCACATAAAATATATGACCACCTCCTGTCAACTCATGATAAGGAGCCTCGATTTTAGCCTTATGTCGCGGCGAACATTTATAATAGACCGGCACATGATTGGAATTAGTGTAGTATATCTTGTCGGTAACACCGGGAATTTCACCGAATGATTTACGGTCAGCCTTTGTAAATTTACCTGACAATCCCTCGGCCGGAGTGGCGAGCACGGAGAAATTATGATGATACTTTTCAGAATATTCGTTGACACGGCTACGCATATGCTTTACTATCCTTAAGCCAAGAGCCTGCGACGCTTCATCCTCGCCATGATGCTTTCCGGTAAGAGCCACCAGGCATTCCGCAAGTCCGATAAATCCGATACCAAGCGTACCCTGGTTGATTACCGATTCTATTGTATCTCCGCTCTTAAGATTCTCGCTACCGACCCACAGGCGCGACATCAACAACGGGAACTGCTTGGCAAGAGCCGTTTTTTGGAAATTAAAGCGGTCACAAAGCTGACGGGCTGTAATATCAAGAACATCGTCAAGTTTATCAAAAAAGCGACGTATGCGCTCTTCCTTGTCAAGGATATTCATGCATTCGATTGCAATGCGTACGATATTAATAGTCGAGAAGCTCAGATTTCCGCGACCGATTGAGGTTTTTTCACCAAAACGGTTCTCAAACACGCGTGTGCGGCATCCCATTGTAGCGACCTCATAACGATATCGTTTAGGATCATTGGCATCCCACTTTTCATGATAATTGAATGTTGCGTCAAGATTCACGAAATTAGGGAAAAATCGGCGGGCGGTCACCTTGCACGCAAGACGGTAAAGGTCATAATTTCTGTCTTCCGGTTTATAATTGACTCCGGTCTTTGATTTCCATATCTGAATCGGGAAAATAGCGGTAGCGCCGTTACCCACTCCTTCATAAGTGGAATTTAACAACTCCCTGATTATGCATCGTCCTTCGGCCGACGTATCAGTCCCGTAATTGATTGAGCTGAACACCACCTGATTGCCTCCGCGCGAATGTATAGTGTTCATATTATGGATAAAAGCTTCCATCGCCTGATGCACGCGATCCACAGTCTTATTGACAGCATGCTGAGTCACACGCTCCTCCCCTTTTAATCCGTCAAGCGGTTTCTTTATATAATCAGTCAGCTCGGCATTATACAGATGAGAATAGTCTTTGCCGTCAAACGTCTCAACCTGCTTTACCTCCTCAATATAGGAATAACGCACATACGGAGCGAGATAAAAGTCAAACGCAGGGATAGCCTGTCCGCCATGCATCTCATTCTGAGCTGTTTCCAAAGAAATACAGCCTATAATGCTTGCAGTCTCGATTCGTTTCGCCGGACGCGATTCTCCATGGCCGGCAGTAAATCCATTCTCCAGAATATTGTCAAGAGGATGTTGGACGCATGTAAGACTTTTCGTCGGATAATAATCTTTGTCATGAATATGCAGATAGCCGTTACGAACTGCATCGCGGGCCTCTGCTGAAAGCAGATAATCGTCAACAAACGGTTTTGTGGTCTCGCTGGCAAACTTCATCATCATACCTGCCGGCGAGTCGGTATTCATATTGGCGTTTTCTCGCGTGATATCATTATTTTTTGCCTCGATGATTTCGAGAAACATATCACGTGTTTTCGCCTTACGGGCAATATTGCGTTGGTCACGATAAGCGATATAACGTTTTGCGACTTCCTTACGCGGACTTTTCATCAATTCCAGTTCCACACGATCTTGAATTTCCTCCACAGTCATCCGTTCCGCTCCGGACATGGATATACGGTCAGTGATCTTCAAGATTAATGACTCATCCTCGCCCATTTCGGTTTGGAGCATGGCTTTACGTATAGCAGCCTTGATTTTCTCATCGTTATAGCCGACAACGCGACCATCACGCTTTACTACGACTTGTATCATCGGTGTAATTTTTTCTGGATTTAAATTATCCGGTTTATGTTATGTTATATGAATGCAAAGCTAATCAACATTACCCTATTTTGCAACTTATTTAACAAAGAAGTTATCAACAATCATCAACAAGATATCACCACAAATTTCCATTTTGGAAAACTTTTAATCAATCCAAAATCAGTATACACCTAATTTACAATGACTTAAATTTTAATTTTGGAAAACTCCAAAGAAAACAGCCTCAACAAAATTGACTCTATTAGTCCAATTAGACTAATTGCCCTCCCCGCTACTTTCTGCCTTCTTGAGCGAATAGCTTCCATAGCGGAGCAGCCATCAGCGCCTGTTTAATATTGTCATCAACCAGAAGTCCATACAACTCTTCACGGCTCAGAAGCCTCACCCGTATATCCTCCGTACGGTCAAGATGCTGCGACTCCGTCAGCTTTACCCCACGGGCGATATAGCAATACGTGAGATTGGTAGTAGTGCTCGGATTTGCCGACAACACGGAAGTCAGCTCCCATTCGCCTCCGGTATAACCGGTCTCTTCGGCAAGCTCCCGTTGAGCGCCGGCAAGCGGCTCTTCTCCATTCTCCACAACTCCGGCACAAAGCTCAATGCCGACCTCGTCAAGCCCGTGGCGATATTGCTCCACCATCACAAACTTTCCTTCCTCCGTAATTGCAATGACATTAATCCATGTCGGATATTCCAGGATATAAAACTCGTCATTAATCTCACCGGTCGGCAACTGCACCACATCACGCCTCGCTGTCAGCCACGGACGTCTGATCAGATATTCGCTCGAGAGCGTCTTCCATTTTTGTATTTCCTTTTCTGCCATATCCCACAAAAATACAAAAAAAACAGCTCGGCACGCTATTATTTTGCAAGGTTCAGATTGTCAATCATATGACGCATATCCGATTTAACAGCATTTATCGCCGGAAGAATCACGCCCGACGTATCAGCCTGAGGTTCCATAAACTCAAGTTTACCGTGAAGCATCATCGACATGCTGTCGGTCACAATCATCTGCAACGGCGTTTTGTCGGGAACCGATGTGAATATCCAGCCTTTGACCCCGTCACCGCTGATTGTATCAATACTAAAATCGTCATAGTATACGCGGTCTCCCATACGGTTAAGCTGGCCGGTATAGGATTTCATCAACGTGACAGAATCGACAGAATGAACAATGCCATATTTCACCCTCACTTTATATTGAGGATATTCCACCCTAAACATCACCATATTGGGATATGTATGCACTATATATGAATTTGCGGCAATATTGGTTTCAACATTAAACGGCACACTGTCCATCAGCACATACTGCGCATTATATTCTCCATGACCTGAACATGACGACATCATTGCCAGGACAATGCCGGCAACTCCACATAAAAATTTTACATTAATGAAGCTCATAATCGGTTTATTTTTCAAGTAGCTAAGTTACAAAAATATATTCATATCGGCAATTAAAGCCGCAGGCGGTTTGCAACAAAAAGGGCTGCGGAATCCGCAGCCCTTTTTATAGTTAACTAAAGATTATTCATTAGCCTTGAGGAGCCAGAATGCCTTCATGTCGGAAGCGTCTCTCCAACGGGTGTCACCGATACCGAGCTTGTAAATCTCATGGTTGGTAACCTTTTCAGTATGGTTGTAGAAAAGACCGTCGAGATTGTCGCGTTGGTGCATCTTCGGATGACCCTGATGATAAGGAGGATTCGGGGCGCGCATCAGCTCAGTGGGAAGCAACGGAGTCGAACCGGCCAGAATCTTGAGTTCAGAACCGGCGGTAACACCGGGAACAAATCCGTTGTCGCTCGTGAATGTTCCGAATGAGTTCTTGTTTGCCGAGAACTTGGCGGTAGTCGGAGTTCCGTCATCCTTCTGCTGTGACGGATTCCATGTACAACCATAGTTACCACTGATGTCAACAGTAATCTCACTTGTGGGATCAGAGTTGATGGTACGGATATCAGCCAATGCAAGGTGCATCTGACGAGCGTCATCGGCATCTTTCGCCTGAATAAACAGGTTGTTGTGGATATGGAATTCTGTAGCACCCGGGACATAACGAAGTTTAATTAACTGGTTACTGTTTTTACGAGTATTGAAATTCAGAAATGTATTGTTTTCAATAGTAAAACTCCACTTAACCGAACCGGGCCAGTCGTTAGCTTTGTCTTTGTCATGCACAAGAGCGCCTTTAGGAGAGTCAACAATTGTGTTGCCACGGAAAATCACGTCACGGAACGGATTGGAACGCACATTGGCATTCTCATTACCGTGAATATAGTTGTAACCTCCACCATTATTGTCATAATATCCGCAGTTCCACATCACGCAGTTCTCGATAAGGATTTTGTCTATAGTCTTACGGGTAGAACCTTGCACACGGGTAAATCCGCGGATGATATCTTGGAACGAGCAGTTCTTCAACTGAAGACTGTTCATAGTCATAGCAACTGACGAGGCATTACAGTTACCAAAATAATTACCTGAACCGTTAGCATTGGCGGCATCATCACGGCGCTTAGCAAGCGGGCTGGCAAAATCAATATTTTCAAATATGACATCACCCATCATGATAGGCGCAGCGCTTTCACCTGCAGAAGCCGCTTTACCGAAATTCCAGTTGGCAGTTTGAACTTCCAAAGGTTTCTGGGGATTCATGTGAATACCGCCAAGGAACACTGTTGCGCGCTTTCCTGCTGCCACATCCGAAGGACGTGTACGCATAGTGAAGCCTTTCTGAACATCGGTATTGGTGTCGATATAGTAATTCTTGCCACCTTCAATCTCGAATATCGTGCCTTCGGCAAGATTAGAATCCTTATTGAAGTTTGTTATAATTGTATCGATTCGGGCGCACTTGTATTCATGAGCGGCGGGAATTGTGTCATTGTCATACACGCATTCAATAAAGACAGGCTCTCCCACATCACCGGAAGTGCGCGGAGCCACCATATTATAACCGCGGTCAACCTTATGCGGAACATTTTCATTGATAAGATCCACCACGTATGATGAGTTCTGGGCCAAGTCAGTGATATCGACATATCCGTTGGCCAGATCGGTCTCGGTCAGGCGGTACCACTTCCACTTGTCGTCAATACGGGCTTCAGGATTGGTGGACGACGGAGTTACCGAAAGAATCTGGGCGACGAAATTACCCTTTGCGTCACGCTCAAACTCAGGAAATTCCTCAGCGCCCCCGGCAGCCATTCCGAGATCGAAATTCACACGGAACGAACTGTTTGTGCGGTCGGAAATCTGAATAATCTCCGGCACGCCGTCGGTATAAGCTTCTTCGCGCGCCATTGTCCGGATTCCGAGATAATCGGCATTGTGACGCTGGTCGCCGTGACCGTACCACTTTGAGTGATATTCCGAGTTCAAATCAAACGATCCGTCAGGATTCTGCCCCTTGGCCGAAAGAGTACGGATTGCAAAGTGATAGTTGTAACCGTATTCAAGATAATCAAGAGTCATGTTGAGCACATCGGGAGCCACAATAGTGTCCATCAATATATGCTCCGGCTCGTTCCATCTCACATCGAAGCAGGTCGCGTCGCCGACCTGAATCTGATAGCCGGCAGCGCCGGTCACACCGTACCATGCCAGATAGATGGAGTTCCATGTATTTTTAGGGCCAGCAATTCTCTGACATCCATATTCATCATCATCTCCGCGATTGGTATTGGTATTGACGCGGAACATGGTCATAAATTCGCGGTCGATACTTGAATCGTCGAAACCTTTTACCGGATCGTCATCATCGCATGAGCATAGCGATACCGAGGTCAGGGCAATCAAGCCGTATAGAAATTTTTTATTCATGATTGTCTGTTGTCAAGATTATTATTTTAAAACATAACCATAGTAATTCACATATGCGCCGGCGGCATCCTGAACCTGACTCTGCGGATAAGGCATCAGATAACGGAGTACCGGGAATGTTGCCGGAACGTCACTGACTGTTCTGAATTCGCCATTGTAGTTTAGCAATACATTACCGCCGTTATCAGCGATATGCACATAGCCATACATCGAATTCTTAACCTCATTGGAAGGATCGTTGTCGCCGGTAACCCACTTCTCATACATTGTGTTGGTGGTATAAGTCTTTGTATCGTCGGGACGACCCTTTGTATAAAGATTGTATATGTGAAGCATCGGCACTGACTTGTTGGGGAACCATTCAACATTCAGGTTGGAAGTTTCCTCAGTCTTAACATAAACAAGCGGAGGAAGATTGTCCCACTTTTCATCGGTGACGCCATTAGTGTCATAAAGCGAGGCTGCAGCAGAAGCATTATTGAAATCGCTTGAAGCTCCTGTAACTTCGGCTACGCCAAGCATACGGAGGAATGTATAAAATACGGTCTCACCGTAAAGGTTGTTGCGGACGAGGTCACGCCAACGCATATTCTCACCGGCAAATTCAAACTTACGTTCGTCAAGCACCGCCTTGCGGAATGTAGACTGATCAGCAGAAACAGCTGCAATGTAAGTGTCAACCTTGTCGGCAAAATTCTCAGCGCCACGGAAAGCGCGTTCACGCACCGTGCGAAGAGCAGCCTGAGCAGCAGCTCCATTGGCGCCGTTCACTCCATTTTCTATCTCATTGACAGCCTCGGCATACATGAGAAGTACATCGGCATAACGCATATACGGGAAGTTTATACCTGTATTGCCTTCGGAATCGGCGCCTCTCGCTCCGGCCCACAATTTACACCATTTTCCATTGTAAGTTGTGTATGCGCTCGGTTCAAATGAAGGCACGCCCTTGTTGGTGTACTTCCACATAGCGAATGTATAATCGCGGCGCACGTCGCCTTCTTCATATAAAAAGCGGGCAAGCGGATGGAGTCGCGCGCCTGAATCATCCTTACCGTAAGCGGAAACTGCAGAATTCGAACCATCTTCGGGAGCATCGATTTTGTATCCCTGAATGTAACCGATATTTCCTGAGTTGCCTTTAGTGAAAGGAATTTCGAAAATAGGGTCATCACCGGTAGAAGCGGCAACTCCCGCACATTCGTCAGCAAACACTTCGATAAACGATTTTGTCAATGAACGTTTGCCGGAAGAGATAACCGAGTCACAGTATTCGGCAGCGGTCTTATAGTAATCAAGATAATTGTCAGGACGCTCCATAGAGCCATAGTTGGCAGGATTGGTCTTGTCAGGCATAAGCGTATAACCTCCGCAAGTCATGGCAAGACGGGCTATCTGAGCCCACGCAAATTCTTTGGACGCGCGGTCGGAACCTCCGTTTTCAACGGCGAACTTCATGTCAGGAGCTACCTTTACTATATCCTTAATCAAAGTGTCAAGAATTTCATGACGGTCTACGACAGGAAATATTTCCTGAGCCTTTCCTTCACGCTTATAGGCAGGTTCCAAAGTAAAGGGAACATCGCCGTAATACCAGATAAGTTCATGGTAGAACATAGAGCGCAGCACTACAGCCTCACCGAGCATCTGAAGGAATTCTTCATCACCTTCGGCATAATATTCGGAAGCGAGCACCTTATCAACAAAGATGTTGCACGCCTCGACACCGGAATAGCAGGTTTTCCACAGGTTGGCGTCACCGCCCTCTAAAGTTCCGTCAAAACGGCGGAAGTTATTGGTGCTGGGAAGAGCGCTGCTCGAGCTGGCAAAGTCAATGTCACTGTTGAAAGTGAAATTGGAAAGGAGCTTGTTGCCCCAAAGATT
This sequence comes from uncultured Muribaculum sp., assembly GCA_964651105.1. GTDB lineage: Bacteria > Bacteroidota > Bacteroidia > Bacteroidales > Muribaculaceae > Muribaculum. The sequence goes on from CAZYXN010000033.1 coordinate 20,495, forward strand.
GCCGTCAAGGAGATGCGCGTAAAGCCCGTTCAATGCCAGATTGGCATCATCTTTCGAGCTGAACACGTAGTCCAAGTCATATCGGGAGGGAGATTCGACATCAAGATAGTCGTCGCAAGATGCGAAACCCGCAGCAAGCACTCCCGCTAACAATATATTACGTAGTTTCATTTTTCTGTGATTCATTTAAGGTTAGAATGTTACGTTAACACCGACTACATAGCCACGGGAACGCGGGTAACGGTTGTAGTCCCATGAAGGGGTAAGGCCGCTCATCACGTCGACTTCGGGGTCATAACCCGAGTAGTTGGTGATAATGAATGGATTGGAAACAGAACCGTAAAGACGGAACTTGGACATACCGGCTTTCTTAGTCCATTTTTCCGGGAAAGTGTAACCTACGGTGATGTCGTTGCAACGAAGGAATGATCCGTCCTCTACGAAATAATCCATTGTGATTGTAGTCACAAGGTCAGCGGGATTCCACATTCTGGCATTAGCGTTCATCTCTTCATAGATTGTTGTAGCCGCGTCAATGTAGTTGTTCTTGAAATAGCTGTCGGGATCGTTACGTTTGGTGTAGCGCCAGCGGTCACCGTTGAAACGAGCAAGAGCATTGTTCAGGTTGCTTGCCTTGAAATTCTTGTCGGAAGATGACAATGCATAGGCGGTAGCATTGTAAACGTCGAAGTCAAGGAAGTAAGTGAAGTTGGCGGTGAAGTCAAGATTCTTCCACTGTCCGTTAAGGCTGAAACCGCCCTGAAGTTTGGGAGTCGTGTTACCGATAACCACGCGGTCAGCTTCCGTGATATAACCGTCGCCGTCGAAATCTTTCAGCTTGACTTTACCCGGAAGTGTGGCATCGCCTGTGTTGGAAGAACCGAGAATATTGTTTATGACTGTACCTTCCTTAGGAATAAGCTTATAGTTATTCTGGGTGGGATCTGCCTCAAATTCATCAAAGCTGTAAAGTCCGTCATAAACCCATCCGTAAAGAAGTCCCATCTGGCTTCCTACTTTCAAGCAGTAAGCGTCATAGCTGGACTTGTTGCGAGAACCTTTTTCCCAAAGCTCGGTGTCGGTACCGTTGAGTTTGTCAACAGTCATCGTATTGCGACCCAGAGTAAGGGTAGCGCTAAGATTGTAGTCACGTCCTTGAAGAATTGTTCCGTCGACAGTCAACTCGAAACCTTTGTTGGTGATTTTACCGATGTTGCGCCACTGCATTGCATAACCTGAGTTTGTCAACACCTGAGAACGGTGGAGAAGGTCGCTGGTGGTGTTCCAGTAGAACTCGGGAGTGATGGTCAGGCGGTGGTTGAACATCGAGAGATCGATGGCGGCGTTGCGGGTGAGCGTGGTCTCCCATTTGATTTTGGGGTTGGGCAGATAGTTGCTCATGCCATACCAGTTTTCACCTTCAGTATCATCTGATTCAGGGCCGAAAGTCGGGCCGCCCGAAGAATTGATGTCATAGGCATAGTCCCACATATCAGCCTTGGTAAGGTTCTTACCTGCCTTACCGATAGCGGCGCGAAGCTTCAAGTTAGAGATAAGCGGAGCCGCATCTTTCATAAACTCCTCATTGGAGATAACCCAACCGGCGGATACCGACGGGAAGAAACCCCACTGATAGTCGGGAGCGTAGAATGAAGTACCGTCGGCGCGGGCTGTGAATGAAATGAGGTACTTGTGATCGTAGTTATAGTTGACCTGACCGAAGAACGATGCCATACGGTTAGGAGTTCCGGCAGAAGAGGTCACAGAGTACTTCTTTGCCATACCCATCATATTCAAAGCCTTGTCGGCAGTGATATCATCAGGGAAGTTACGCCCCTCCTGATAAGTGTACTTGCTCTCCTTGTTCTGGATTTCCTGACCTAACAGGAAGTAGAAATTATGCATCTCTTTCAAGCTCCAGTCATAAGAAGCGGTGTTGGTCCATATATAACGGGTAGTCTGGGTCTTCCTGATAGAGGCCACAGGGTTGTTGTCATATTTCTTTGCAGTCTCTGTACCTACCGCATAGAAAGAATTTTCATCCTTAAACGAAATGGCATATGCGCCTTCAGTGCGAAGAGTCAAGCCCTTGACAGGTTTCCATTCCAAAGAAGCCTGGTTGGTGAACTCATAGTTATGTTTCTTAAACTGATTGCGCTTGATATCGTTTACAGGGTTGGTGTAAGCAAATTCAGCTTCCTCTTTCGGGTCAACGGTAGCGGGATCCCAGAACGCGAATTCGCGAAGACCGTTGGTAGGACGATATTGAAGAATGTCGATGATACCGCCGGTACCCACATTTTCACCGCCTCCGCCAAGGTCACGGCGATAAGTCATCTTGGGATTGAATGTGAACGTAAGGTTCTTGCCGAGTTTCGCAGTCAACTTGGTATTGATGTTTGTACGGCGCACTCCTGAGTTAAGGATGATACCCTTATCCTCGCTCTGGGTGATTGACACGTTGAAGCGGTAGTTCTCGGTACCGCCGCCGATTGACACATTGGATGAATAGCTCATCGGAGTGTTGCCCATAACCTCATCCTGCCAGTCATGATTGGTAGCGCGCATGTAGATGTCCATGTCCATAGGGTTACCGAAATTGGCACGGAACATACGAAGGTCGCTGTTGGATGTAGAATTACCCTTGGCGACTGCGCGTTCATACTGATAATCAACGAAATCATAAGTGTCCATCAGGTCGAGCTTCTTTGAAAGATGGCTCCAAGTGAGTGATCCGTTGAACGATACGGTGGTGCGGCCCTCTTTGGCGCTCTTGGTGGTAACAACGACAACGCCGTTAC
>CAZYXN010000034.1:0-23047 GCA_964651105.1 uncultured Muribaculum sp.
AAGGAAAAGTTTGTCCAGGATGTTACCTGGCTTGATCAGTTGAAAGTCAAGGCTTCGTTCGGTCAGCAAGGAAATGACGACCTTCTTTATGCCGACGGTTACAGTAACTATTATCCTTATCAGGACCAATATCGTGTCACCGGAGCAAATGGTATATGGAGTGACGGCGAGTTGTATTACAAAGGAAATGATAAGATTACCTGGGAGACTTCCAATAACTTTAATGCGGGTATTGACTTCAGTATATTCAACGGCATGTTGAGCGGTACGATGGAATACTTCAACCGTCAGACTTCCGATATGCTTTACAACAAGCCGGTGTCTCCTTCCAACGGTTATTCTTCAATCCCGATGAACATCGGTTCTATGCGTAACAACGGTTTTGAAATCGAGCTTAACTATCGTCCTATCGAGACCCGTGATATCATCTGGGATATTAATTACAACATCACGTTTATCAATAACAAGATTCTCAAGCTTCATCCTGACCTGAACGGAGAGCTTATCAGCGGTTCGCGCATATACCGTGAAGGCGAGTCGATGTATCAGCTCTATTTGCCAAAGTATATGGGTGTTGACCCGACAACAGGTCTTGCTCTCTATCTTGACCGTGATCCTATTGTCGATGATGATGGCAACCAGATTGAAATTGACGGTGAATTGCAGTGGTCGGAAGAATATCTGTCGACTAATGGAGCTCATGCCTACTCCAACAACCGCAAGGCTACAGGCAATCTTATGCCAAAGGCTTACGGCGGTTTCGGCACCACCTTGCAGGCTTATGGATTTGACCTGTCGTTGTCATTCGCTTATCAGTTCGGAGGAAAAATATGGGACTACACTTATCAGGATTTGATGCACGGAGGAAATGGTTCCGACATGGGGCGCAACTGGCATAAAGATATATTGAAAGCGTGGACTCCGGAAAATCCCAACAGCAGCATTCCTCGTCTTGACGCTCAGGACGCTTATACCAATTACACTTCCGACCGTTGGCTTGTCTCTTCCAACTATCTGTCGCTCAATAATATCACGCTTGGTTATACGTTTCCGTCAAAGCTGACTAAAAAGATATATCTTGAAAAGGTAAGAATTTACGGCTCGGCTGAGAATGTGGCTCTCTGGAGCGCGCGCAAGGGTCTTGACCCGCGTCAGGGATATGTTAATTCCGATGGCGCCACTTATAAGGCTATCCGCTGTATCTCGGGAGGTATACGTGTTGAATTCTAATAATTAATTATTGACACAAAGATGAAAAAAATAAATAAAATATTGATGTCGGCTTTGGTTGCGTCTTCGATGGTAGGATGTAACGATCTCGACACTGAGCCGCTCGGCCGTGACATCACCCCGGCGGAAAAGGAGGAAGCGATTTCTGCAAATCCCGACTTGTCAAGCGCGGGTGTGGTTGCAATCAGCAGCTCGCTCTATAAATATCCGATGATTTTCACTGAGGATGATAATATACATTCTGATTTCGGCTGGCCTTCGGTAATGCTGTTCCTGGATTCTCGCGGAATGGACATGATAGGCTATAACACAGGTTACAATTGGTTTCAGGCCGGAGGCGCAATGTCGGATTGCTCCAACAACAGCTATACCACACGTTATGCGTGGTACACTCTCTACAAGCAGGTGCTCAATGCCAATACCGTGCTTCAGTCTATGCCTGAAGAAATCACTGAGCCTCTTTCGCAGTTTTATGCCGCTCAGGCATATGCCGCCCGCGCGTTTGACTATTTTATGTTGGCGCAGATGTATCAGCACACTTACGTAGGTCATGAATCCATGGCTTGTGTGCCGGTGATTACGGAGGAAAACCAGCTTGAGGCTTCAACCAATGGAATTGCCCGTAACACCGTGGAAGAAGTTTATGCTCAAGTTATGTCGGATATTAATGAGGCTGTCAAATATTTGGATATGTGCGGCATTGCTCCTCAGGATGTCCTTGACACCGGCGCGAAACGATATTTCTCGGCGGGAGCCGCTTACGGACTTCGCGCCCGCATCAATCTTGTCATGAACAAATGGGCCGATGCTGCCAATGATGCGCGCAATGCGATAACCAAGAGCGGCGCTGTTCCTTATTCTATTTCAGAAGCAAGCGTTCCGGGATTTGTCAAGATTGATGACCATAACTGCATGTGGGGTATTGCGGTTGCTGAAACTGACCGTGTCGTAACCACCGGTATCTGTAACTATCCCTCTCACATGGGTTCGCTTAACTATGGTTATGCCGGTGTTGGCGCATGGCGTAAAGTCAATATAGCGTTGTATAATTCAATTCCTTCGACCGATGTACGTAAAGGATGGTTCCTTGACGGTGCCGGTGTTTCCGGAAATCTTACTGCGCGACAGCTCTCTTATCTCGCGGCGCAAGGCGCTCCTGCATATGCTCAGGTTAAATATGCTCCGTATCAGGATAATCTCGGCACATCTAATAATGCCTGCGATATCCCTCTTATGCGAGTTGAGGAGATGTATTATATCGTAGCCGAAGCTATGGCTATGGGTGGAGATCCGGACGGAGCTTCCACTTATCTGACTGATTTTGTGAAAACTTATCGCAATCCTTCATATAACTTCAACTCATCGTCGGCCGAAGCCGTTCAGAATGAGGTGTGGAATCAGCGCCGTATAGAGTTATGGGGTGAAGGAATCTCCTTCTTTGACATCGTCCGTTTGAAAAAGCCGATAGACCGTCGTGGCGGTGGCTGGCCTTCGGAATGGGTATTTAACGTGCCCGGAGGAGCTCAGATTAACGTGTTCCCGATTCCTCAGGCTGAAATCAATGCCAATAAGTTGATTCCTGCAGGAAATAATAATGAGCCGGTGGCTCCGCCGACACCTGTAAGCGATAACTAATGAAATGCATTTTTAATATTCAAGAAAATGAAACTTTTTAAATATACCATACTTGCTGCGGCGGCTGTCACTATGCTGACCGCATGTAATGATGACGGATATTGGGATCAATACAAGTCGGATGTGGAATATTATTCATTCCCGAAAACTTCCGTTGAAATATCCATGGAATATAGCGACGAGGCTCCCAAGACATATGATGTGGTGTTGCTTCGTAATGAGGCCGGCCCTGAGGTGACTGTGCCTGTGGAGGCTTCTTTTGACAGCGAGGAGTTGAGCGGCCCTGAATCGGTGACATTTGCTGAGGGAAGCCGTGAAGCGATATATTCTATTGCCATTAATTCTGAGGTGCCTGTCGGGACAGTGTTGAGCGGTACTCTTAGGATATACCGCGTGGAGCAGACCTATGACCCCAATTCTCCTTATATGGAAGAGGGCGCGGAAGATCCCAATGAACAGCATCGTGTGAATCAGCTTCCTCCGTCGGCAAACCTTAAATTCTCATTCTCAATCACTCGCGCCTACACTTGGGAAGCTGCGGGTATCGCAGAAGTGGAATCAGTCGCATGGATGGAAAGTGAAGAACCGACAGAAGTCTATGTACAGAAAGCTAAGGAATATCCGGGTCCGGGATTCCTGTATCGTCTGTATAACGCTTATTATGAGATGGGCGAGGATGACGACAAGGGATATTCTGTAGAGTTTTACCTGAATGCCGACGGTTCAGCCGACAAATTGCCGACCGAACAGGCTACCGGTATAACCTATAGCGGCTATAATATCGGCTGGGTATACAGTCCTTCCCGCGGCAGCTATTTTGAAAATGAAGGCAACAAATATGTTGCGGTATTCAAGATTGGCGCTTATTCAGGTGGCCAGCTTGCCGGATTCTTTGGTGATGAACAGCTGATATGGACATGGACCGAAGGATATCCTTTTAATTAAATCCGATTTTTACTGACAATTAAATACTTTTAAATATGTGGAAGGCGGCATCTGATGTGAATCAGGTGCCGTCTGTTTTTGAACTTGGACGGATTATTTCATCGCTTTATAGATGGCCGACATGATGGCCGGACGTATATTTAGTTTTGAAAAGGCGGCGTTTTCGCGGGTGGGATTCACGCGGTTGCTTAAAAAAATATAAAATAGGTCATGCTCCGGATCAATCCAGAAGCAGGTGCCCGTAAAGCCGATATGTCCGTAAGTCATTGCCGAGGCCTCGGGAGCAGTGGGCGTTTTGGTGATATCTATGATATCGGGCCCGTCAAATCCGAGTCCGCGTCTTGAATTCTGACTCTTGGTGGTGGTAAATAGATTGACGGTTTCGGGAGTGAGAATAGTTTTTCCGCCATATGACCCCTCGTTTAGCCACATCTGACACAGTTTGGCAAGGTCGTTGGCGTTGGAAAATAATCCGGCATTTCCCTGCACGCCGCCTGAAAAAGCCGCAAGTTCGTCATGGACATACCCTTTTATTGTCTGTCGCCGGAGAAAAGGGTCTTTTTCCGTAGGAGCTATTTTTGTTGTCTCGCCTTTTAGTGAAGGATTGTAATGAGTGCTGCTTGCTCCAAGTTTTTTGAATATCTCTGACTCCACGTACTCGTCATGTCGCCGTCCTGTGATATTCTGTTCCATCTCCATCAGCAGGGCGAAATTTAAGTCGGAGTAAAAATAATTCTTGTTGCGGCGGCGGTCGGCGTTGTGAATTCGTGACATGATCGTGTCATAAGTTGCTTGGCTTGCATATATGCCATGGGCTATCGGAGATGAGAAGTCGGCGTTTTTGGTTGCGGATGTTATATCTTTCCTTAGTTTTGCATTGCGGTTGGCATAGAGATTGCGTGCCACCCGGATAGTGTTTTCTCCACGCGGACGTCGAGTGGTCAGCGCGCCTTTGAATGATGTTGAGTCGATAAGCAGCCGGTACAGGTTGAGTCCTGCAGGCATTCCGCTTTCATGCAGCAGAAGTTCGCGCACGGTTATATCCTCCTTGCCGGCATCCTTCAGTTCTGGAATATACTTGTAGGCTGGGTCGTCGAGATTGAAAAGTCCCTCGTCATAGGCAAGCATCAATCCCGGGAGCGTCCCTGCCGCTTTGCTTACGGAAGCGAGGTCGTAGACGGTTGAGTCGGTTACCGGCCGGCTTTTTGTGCGATCGGTGTAACCGAAATTTTTGTCATATATGATATTGCCGCCTTTGGCTACAAGCACCTGGCATCCCGGAAAAGCCATTGTTGTCAGCCCGACCTTGACAAGAGAGTCTATTGTAACGGCCATTGACGGGCCGATTCCTTCAGCTTCCGGAGAGGTATAGCCCAGACGCGTTTTCAGGATGCCTACGCAGCGGCCCGCTTCAGCCACACCTGCAATATTTACTGGCAGAATGCCGTTGACGCGTTGTCCGCCAAAAATGCCTTGCGCGCAGTATTCCTGCGCGTAGCGGGTGTTTTCTCCGACAAGCATTGTCGCCGAAGATGTTATCGGAGCGAATTTTGACAGATGGTAGGGGTTCATAAAGAATGCCGTTATCAGATTGCGGCACTCGGCGAGCTTTTTAAGATTGGCGACAGATGTCGCATTATTATTGTAAATACCGGTGATAATGATATCGTGTTTTTTGATTGCGGCAATTTGGGCAGGAGTCAGAGCTCCTGTTGTTGAGTAGGTGGTTACATGTACATATTTTCCGCAATATTTCGAGAATGTGTTGTTGGCGGCTTCTCCGATATTCACAACCGCTATCGACTTGTTGTCAAGTTCGGCTATAGGAAGAAGGTTGTCTTTATTGTCGAGACAGATGACTGATGCCGATGTGAGGTTTCTGATTATAGCATCGGCTTCGGGCGAATTGATTCGTGATGCAAGTCCGGCGGTATTTACACTGGAAGGCCGCGACACAAGTCCGAGCGCGTATTTGTAACGTAACATTTTCTTGCATCGTTCTTCGATGACCGTCATCGGGATTTCGCCTGAATTGACGGCATTTATTACAGCTTTTATGTCGTTTATCGGAGACAATGGCTCAAGCAGCACGTCCATTCCGGCTTTCAACGCCGCCACGCAGTTGTTGCTTCCGGGGACATTGGCGCCTTTCATCGCAAGTCCGTCACTCCATACAATACCCTCAAATCCAAGTTTGCCTTTGAGCAAATCGGAGACTATGGCTTTTGACAATGAAGAGGGGACTCCGGTGCTGTCAAGCGCTGGAATATTGAGATGGCCTACCATTATACCCGACATTCCGCTGTCGATATACATTTTGAATGGCAGAATGTCGATATTGTCAAGCTCCTCCAATGTGTGAGCGATGGTCGGGAGAGCTTTGTGGGAATCGACATTTGTGTCGCCATGTCCCGGAAAATGTTTTCCTGTTGTAAGAACTCCGTTCTGTTCCATTCCTTGCGCGAATGCAGTGCCGAGAATCCCCACTCTCGTCGGGTCTTCTCCGAATGAACGGAACCCGATGACTGGGTTTTTCGGGTTGGAGTTTACATCGAGTACCGGAGCGAAGTCTACATGAATACCGAGTAAACGGCATTCACGCGCTACTTCCCGACCGTATTCATAAAGCAGTTCCGGATTTTCAATGGCTCCCAAAGTCATGTTATACGGAAATTTCGGGGTATCCTTTATTCTCATGGCTAATCCCCATTCTCCGTCCAGTGTCATCAATACCGGTATTGATGACAGAGATTGGGCATAGTCGATAAGAGTGGCATATTCGTTGATTGTGCCACGGCTGAACAGCAGTCCTCCTATTCCATATTCTTTTACAAGCCTGGCTATGGATTGTTTTGTGGGGGCAAGTGTTTCCGGATTGAGTTTTGGAACGAAAATCTGACCTATGCGTTGGCTGACGGTCATTGAATTGTACACTGAATCGACCCACTTTTCGCGTTCAGACGTGTCGGATGTTAATAGAACACGAGGTGATGTTGCGTTAATTCCTGCGATTGCCGACAAAAATAACACAAAGAATATGAACAGGCGTTTCATGATTGTAATTTTAGAGGGAAAAACAACTATAGGCCGATAACAGTTTTATAGTCTGCGTTTACGGTCGTTATATTTAATATTTTTTCCCTTTTTACTTAAAATATAGTCGATCATTGTTTCATCCAGACGCAATGCGCTGCGTGCGGTTATCTTGCCGTTGGGCAAAGTGACAAGGTAGTCTCCGCCTGTGGCGAGATAATCGATTGTCACGAGAGTGTAGATATGTTCAGGATCGATATCGGCCGGATTGAAGCCGGCGCTGATTCCGTCTCCGTTTTTAGCGGCAAACACATCAAACGCCGCTTTCAGGTCGCTCCCTTTGATTTCCATCACAACAAGTTTGTTGTCGAAAGGCAGCATCGTCATTATATGCTCTTTGGTTATGGCTCCCGCAGGTATGCCGCGACGTATTCCTCCTTTGTTTACCAATGCTACATCCACCGGTTTGTCGACAAGTTCTTTCCCTTTTTCAAGCATCACGTCGGCGACCCAGTTGACAAGCTGATGACTGCCATGTGGCATTTCCTGGGCCATTTTTCCTATTTTTTCTTTTTTCAACGCTTCGACTCCTTCACGATATACGGCAAGAGTGGCGGCGGCTTCCTGATTAATGCGGTCATCCAATCGGCTGTCGACGGAAATCAATCGGTAAGAAGGCTTCATTGAGTCAAGATTGATTGTGATTTCTCCCAGGTATAATCCTCGTCCACCGGTTTGCGCTACTAAAATGGTATCGCCATTTGCATTTGGTATGATATATGCGGGACTATCCGGCTCTTCCGGATTGATAGTCGTATGGGAGTGTCCTCCAATTATGATGTCGATGTCGTCAGACGCATGCGCAAGGTCGATATCGCTTGGAGTGGGGGGATTGGCAGTATCATATCCTACGTGGGTCAGGGCTATTACTGCATCTGCATGTTCTATATTTTTCAGATACCATGCAAGAGAATTTGCCGCTTTTATTCCGTCAAGATATTTTATCCCTCCGGTGTTTAAATCGGAAATCATGCCCTTGGGGTCTAAATTTATAGCTATGAACCCGATTTTTTTATCTCCGAACTGCCTGATGGTGTAAGGCTTGAATATTGAGTCGAGGGGAGTATCGGCAACGTCATAGTTGCTTGTCAGTTTTTCTGCGTTTAATTTGCTCCATTCTGAGGCAAGAGGGGCTATTCCGTTGTCAAATTCATGGTTCCCGAGTATCTGGATGTCATAGCCAAGATTGTTCATCATCACTCGTTCGGCTTCTCCCTTGTAGATAGAGAAATATAGTGTACCCTGTACCATGTCTCCGCAATCGATTAACAACACGTTGGGCTGTGCGGCTCTTACGCTGTCAACCAAGACTTTGCGGCGGAGTATTCCTCCTTTGCCGTCGTCGGTGGGATCAAGCTGGCTATGGGTATCATTTGTGTGAAGAATCACAAGATTGTCGGCAGAGGCAAACAATGAGCCGGCGACAAAGAATGAAGCTATGATAAATCTGGAAAATTTCATTGCAGGAAATATATTTTGGATTTTACGAAAGTAATAAAATTTTGCGAGATGTACAACTTGCCGTCTAAATGATTAATTTTGTCGTTATGAAAAATATTTTGTTATTATTGTTCTTGCTTGTAGGTTGCAAGCTGGCTGTTTTTTCACAGCCATTGAGATTTAACGGGTCTGAAGCCGCTTCTATAGGAATATATATCGCGGAAGTTGGAAGCGGGAAAGTGATAGAGGATTATAATTCGGCGCGTACATTTATACCGGCTTCGGTGACGAAGTGCGTGACGGCTGCTTCGGCTATGCTGACGCTTGGCCATGATTTCAAATTTAAAACTGAAGCGCGGGTGTATGGCTCGGTCCGATCGGGTATCCTGCATGGCAATGTTGTAATAATCGGGGGCGGAGATCCCACCCTTGGGTCTCGTCATTTTCCCGACAGACCGTCGTTTGCCGGTGAGTTTGTAAAATGGATAAAAAACGCCGGAATTGATTCTATTGCAGGGTCGCTGCTTGTTTCAGAAGGTGCTTTCCCGGAAATAGGAGTATCGCCATACTGGTTGCTTGAAGATACGCCGTGGGAATATGGAGCAGGCTATTATGGCATAAACTATAAAGATAATAGTTTTGCTATGACCGTGTCTCATTCTGGCATAGTAAGTATGACTCCGAAGATAGAGTCACTCTCAGTGGAGCTGGATTTGTCCAAAGGCTCCGTCGGCGATATCTCGGCGATGAGAGGGGAGGGTTCGGATATGCTTTATCTCTCAGGCTCTCTCTCAGGGACGACATACGCGTCGCGTTACTCTATTCCGCATCCGTCGGAATTATTTCAGGAGGATATGCTTGCTGCGTTGCGTCGTAACGGGATAGGATGCTCGGAAGAGGATGTGATGGCTGACCGGGAGGCCGGCGTTTCCCCGTTCCTTTATCTGTCTCCGTCAGCCCCCGATATTCTTAGGTCGATGATGGTTAAGAGCAATAATCTTTTTGCTGAGTCGATGTTGAGAGCTTTGGCGTTTGAATCCAATGATATTACGGCAGGGCAGGCTCTTAAATTGCAAAGACAGTTGCTGGAAAAAAGGAAACATGATTTTTCTTCGGTAAGGTTGCTTGACGGATGCGGTCTTGCGGTTGGAAACAGGTTGTCGCCGAGATTTATAGGCGGTATTCTCGCCGATATGGCAGCAAGCCCCAACAGCAAAGGTTATATAGGGCTTTTCCCGTTGGCCGGAAAGGAGGGTACGGTAAGGGGATTGCTTGCAAACACTCGGCTTGCCGGGCGGTTTGCGCTGAAATCGGGCAGTATGGCCGGGGTGCTATGTTATGCCGGGTATAAGCTTGACGCAAATCACCGGGCCACTCATGTTGTAGTGATAATGGTCAACGGATTTGTCGGCAAAGGGACTCCGGTCAGAAAAGCTATTTCCGATTACCTATTGAAGAAATTTTAATACCATGTCACGCCGTTGGAGTATGACGAACGTTTGTCATACTTCAAGTCTTGCAGGAGCGACGACTTGACGGAGATGTGGAAATTGTAGCTTTTGTACGGCCCTACCGGGACGAAACTTGCCGACATTGTAAAACAGTGAAGATCTCGTGATATATTGCAGTTCATATAGGCTATCTTCTTGGTGTCGAAGTTATAGCTGGCGCTGAATCCGAAGTTCCAGTTTTTGGTTGGCTGTATATTTCCCGAAAAACTCAGATTCTGGGTGATTCTTGGGTCATATTCCATCTTTCGTTTATTGAACTTCCCGTAAGCATAGTTTATAGAGTAATTGAATGTCAGACTCCAAGGAACCTCCCATTTCATGTAACCGCCGTCAATCAGTTCGACATCGTCATTGTCTTTGTCTCGTTGCGCCTCTTTCTGACGGCGGCGTTCTGCCGCTCTTCCGTCGAAGTCGTCAATATCTTCATCTTCATCGTCGTCTCCACCTTTTTTGTCATTCTTTTTGTCTTTTTTCTTAAACGTGTTGTTGTTAAAAGTGTAAGAAAATGATGTTCCTGTCTGTGAAAGGCGGCCGATACCTTTTCCTGCTTTCCATCGGGGCACGTTGACCCTCACGGGATTGCCGGATGAGTTCAGCTGATAGGTGTAGACATCCCATGTTGCCGAAAGGTTGAGGTTGAAGTTTTTGACAAGTCTTAGCAGTAATGAAGTGTTGATGTTGCTCCAGTTCATTGAGTCGGCTGCAAAGTTATAGCTTTGTGATATCGACAGATTCTCGATGAGAGAAATCTTTTTTTCTCCGACACTGTCGTTGGTATTCACTTTCATCTCAAGGTTGTTGGACAGAGAATAGCTCAATGTTCCCGATTTGCCTTGTCCCGGCACACCATAAAGCGCGTTGGGAAACAATGAGTATTTGCGCCTGATCAATTCCCCGGCTGAGTTTTGATACGTGTAATTGCCGTAATATCCGAAAAATGATGAGGAAAAGTCAGGAGCTCCGGAGAAAGAAACGGAAGGAGTGGTTACTAATCTGATCATTTTCACCTTTTTCCCAAGGAATGGAAGCGGCTGAAAAAATCCATAGATTTTAGTGTCCATAGAGATGGAGGCCAGAAAGTCCCACACATTATAGAAATTGTAGGTGGTATCGCACACTTCGGCCGATGCTACCGGATCCCATTGCCGCCGTACTTTGGAAGTGTACATTCGGTCGTCAAGGCGGAGCGACGGTGTGAGATTGAAATATTTGAAAATATTGAATGTGGCTGAAATAGGCACTGAATGACGCATTCCGTTACGCCAGTCCTTAATCAAGCTTTTTTTAAAGAATTCGTCCTGTTTCGCTGTCAGTGAGTTCTGGAACTGGCCGGAATAGGATAACTTGATTTTTTCATACCATTTCTCTTTCCCGACAGCTCTCTTTCTCTTGAACGGATAGGTCTGTGACATTGTGACTGTCAGGTTTGGAAATGACACGGACAGCGTGGAGTCCTGAGTGCGTTGGGCAAGGCTGGCGGTAGTCGAGAATGACCATTTTGAATTTGGAATCCTGTATGTCATGTTTACGGTAGAGCTTTTGGTGTTTTCCGTAAACGACGGGCTGTAATAGCTGTTGAGGTCGTTGCGCGAATATCCCGTAGAGGTGAAATTGACACTTGCCGACAGGTTCATGTTGGGATTTGCCTTGGCATCCTGAGAGTGACTCCAGAGTATCTGGAAGTTTGTCATTTTTGAATAATCGGCGCTACCTTTTTCCCCTAAAATGGTAGTCAGGTAACTGATATTGAAACTCCCCGAGTATTTATATCGTTTTGCATAGCTCGAACGCCCTGTCAGTCCCCAAGAACCCTTGGTGTATATCTCGCCTGTAAGAGCAAGGTCGATATTGTCGTTTATCGCAAAATAGTATCCTCCGTTGCTTAAATAAAAACCACGGTTGAAGTCATCGCCGAATGTCGGGAAAATGATGCCGGAAGAATACTTCTCGGAAAACGGAAAATATCCGAACGGCACCGCCAGTGGCAACGGAAGCCCGGCGAGCACCATGTAGGCCGGCCCCGTGACAATATTGCTCTTAGGCTTTACCTTGGCTTTTGTAAGCATGAAATAGAAGTGGGGATTCTCGTGGTCGGAACAGGTGGAATATCGGCCGTTGGCGAGAAAAAACTCTCCGCTTTCCATCTTTTTTGTCTGTCCTCCCGTGAGATAGCCCTCTCCCTGCTCGGTAGTCACATTGGTTATGAACCCGCGCTGGCTCTTGAAGTTATATTTCATTGTCTGGGATTCATATTCTCCGCTCTTGTCGGTAAATACAGGAGTGCCTGCCAATACTCCGGCAGAATCAGGCATGCCGAATGCGTTGACGTTGTTTGTCGACATCTCCATGTTTATTTTCGCCGCGTTAAGCTTCATGTCGCCATACGTGACCTCGCTGTTCCCGTACATGAAAGCGTCATTTCGGCCTATAAGCACCATTGAGTCAGTCGCTTTGAAATTCACGATATTATCAAGGTCGACCTTTTCCCGTCGAATCAGCGCTCCGTCAGCCAATCTTTCTTTCTTGGGTGCTGCGCTGTCGGTGCTGTCGCTGATAGCGGCGCTGTCTGTCACCGGAAATAAAGCGGCGATCGAGTCGGAGTCTGCGGTGCTTATCAGTGTGCGTTGCCGGTTGTCCGATAATTGCCATGAAGATTCCCCGTCCCTCTTTACCTGAGGGGCGGCGACGGCGACGAAAGCCCAGAATAGTACAATAGATATTATATATAGGTGAGAACGGCTCAACTCTTAAGCATCAAAATAAAATTCTGTGCAAAGATACGACTTGACGCGGTTAAAAAAAAATATTATTGCAAGATTAGAGATTGTTAAAACCAAAAGATGTAACTTTATGTTGTATTTTGTAAAAGAACTATTTATTTTACATAGTGGGACACATTATTAAAAATACGATTATACGAAGGATATTGAAAACGTTGTTGTGCGTTGTTATAATTCTTCTTCTCATTCCGGTATTGCTTTATGTTCCTCCGGTGCAACGGTTTGTTGTAGATATAGCTCTTAAGGAAATTAATAAATCCTCTGAGATGAAAATAGGTGTCGGTAGCCTCCTTTTGAAATGGCCTCTCGATGTGTCGCTTGGCGATATTTCCGTGCTCGAGGCTTCTGGCGACACGATGGTTTCTGCCCGGACAGCTGATGTCAATGTGAAGCTTTTGCCTTTGCTTAAACTTGATTTGCAGGCTGAGGCAAAATTGCGTGATGTGAGCTATCGGCTCGGCTCTCCCGATTCGTTGATGTTTCTTGTTGCTCGGGTCAAAGAGTTCACCCTCAGCCCTTCGAGTTACAATCTGGCTACTTCAGATATTGACATTTCCAAAGCGTTGCTCGATGGTGGTGACGTAACATTGCTTTTTAACGGGACGGATACGACGACAACTCCGGTGGATACTGCGGCGGCATTGTCGATGGTGATTAAGGCCTCCGATTTGGAATTGAGAAATATCCGCTACCGAATGTCGATGCTTCCGACTATTGATTCGGTGGATATTGATATTCCGTTCGCACGGTTGAAAAACGGCCTTGTCGACATGGGCGCCAAGCGGATTAATGCGGAATTCCTGGGCATAGACAGCGTCAAGGCGGTCTATCTTAAACCTTCAGCCGAGTACATTGCTGATAATCCGGTCGATATTGTTGCTCCTGACACTGTTCAATCTGCCGACGACGAGATGTGGGTTATCACGGCCGACAGTCTGCGGCTTACAGGACGGCGTGCGATTTACGCCATGAGGGGTGCGGTTCCGCTTCCTGGATTGGACATGAATTACATACAGGCCGATGATATTGAAGTCAAGGTTGACTCCTTCTATAATAAAGGGGCTGAAATCACCGTGCCTTTAAAGAGGTTTAAAGCGACAGAGCGGTGTGGAGTGAAGCTTGATGCTTCCGGACTGTTTGCGATTGACTCGGTTGCGATGAGAGCTGAAGGCTTTGATGTTTCCACGTTGTTCTCCTCGATTAAATTTTCTGCGAAAATGGGGATGGGGGATATCGCCGGCAATCCTCGTCTCCCTGTTATGGTTGATGCGGTTGCGTCTGTCGGCGTTCCCGATGTCGAGTTGCTGATGCCGTCGATGAAGCCGATGCTTGCTGCGATTCCGCGTTACAATGATATAAAGTTGGTCGCTGATGTTAAAGGGACTATGGGAGATATCGACATAAATCGTCTGTCCTTGTCTCTGCCTGGCTGCCTGTCTCTGATGGCGCGTGGAAATGTTGAGAATGCGATGGAGCCTGATCGGTTGAACGGAGATGTGGTTCTCGATGGAAAAATCAATAATGTCAATTTTATAAAACCGACGCTGCTTGACGCCAAGATATCAAAACAGGTCAACATCCCCCCTACGGCGCTTTCCGGTAATGTGAGGATGCGTAACGGAGTCATTGCAGGCAATCTTAAGGCCATGACCGGAGGCGGCGATCTCCTTATGGATGCGATGTTCAACGGAAAAGCGCAGCTTTACAATCTGGATGTCGCTATGAACCGGTTCCCCGTCAGCTCCATTATGCCTGAGATGGGATTTGGAAGCATAACTGCCCGAGCGAAAGTGGCCGGCAAAGGGTTTGACCCGTTTTCAAAAAAGACAGCCATAAGGGCTGATATAAATTTAGGTTCGCTTGAGTATCAGGGCGAGGTATATTCCGATATACATGCCAAGGCTGTGCTTGACAGCGGATATGTCAACGCCGATGTCTCGTCGTTAAATCCCAATGCCAATATGGATCTTGTCCTTAATGGCACTATCGCTTCCGATGATTATAATCTTGATTTTAAAGGTAATATACGGAATGTTGACCTGCAGGGGCTGAAAATGTCCGAGACGCTGTCTCGTGGGTCGTTCGATATTGACGGCCATGGACATGTCATGCCTGCGCGGAATGTCTATAACGCCGATTTGAAGATTAATGACATAAAATGGACGATGCCCGATATGGAGATTGCCACCCCTCAGGTGTCCCTGATGCTCAATGCCGACGATTCCATAACCCGGGCTTCGTTGGTGAACGAATCGCTTACAGCCGAGCTTGTCGCTCAGGGCGGAGTTGATTCGCTGGCTGCCAGGTTGGGTTCGGCCATGACATTGCTCAATAGGGAGATTGCCGATAAGCGTATCGATGTGGATTCATTGCAGCGTGCGTTGCCCCGATTCGCGTTGGCGTTGAAATCAGGGAAAAATAGCGTATTGTCTGATTTCCTTTCCCCTTCTAAGGCCTCTGTTGATACGCTGAACTTTATAGCGCGCAACGATTCGCTGATTTCTCTGAACGGTTATCTGAATAAAATAGCTTTTGGTGAAACGCGCATCGACACCGTGACAATAAGTGCTTTGCAACACCGCAAGTTCCTTCTTTATAAGCTTTCTATGAACAATCGTCCCGGAGTGTTCGATGAGTTCGCCCACGTTAATGTCAACGGTTTCCTCGCCAATGAGAATCTCTCTCTGTTTGTCAACCAGTCCAATATTAAAAATGAGACAGGCTATAAGCTTGGTTTTAATGTTACGGCTGTCGACTCGGTGCTGTCTTTGCGCATGGTTCCGCTTAAGCCGGTGATTGGTTACCGCAATTGGTCGCTCAATGCCGATAATTACATCCGCTTCAATATGGTCAGCAAGCATTTCGACGCTGATCTCGACCTTGAGGGCGACAATAGCTCTCTGAAAATATTCACTAAGCATGACCATGATGAGGCTCTCTCGGGGCAGGAGGATATAATCGTGAAAGCCTCAGGCATCAGATTGTCCGACTGGCTGTCGTTATCTCCGTTCGCCCCTCCGGTCAACGGTGTCGCCGGAGCCGATATCAGCATCGGCTGGAATCCCGAGGTGCGTTCTGTCTCAGGAGTGGGAAAGGTGACTCTCGATGATTTGACCTATGGCCGTGACAGGGTGGGTTCTTTCCTATTTGATGTGGGATTGAGCACTACCGCTGCGGGAGTTGTCAGGGCAAACACCTCTCTGCTTGTCGATAGTGTCAAGGTCATCACGGCCAATGGTGTCCTTAACGATAGCGCGGCGGCCAATCCGTTTATGCTCGACTTCTCGATGGTTCATTTCCCCTTGGAGATTGTAAATCCGTTTTTGCCCGAGGGTGTGGCTTCTTTAAGCGGTATGCTTAACGGTGAGATGGATGTGACCGGAACTTTGGCAAAGCCTGTTTTCAACGGTTTTCTTGATTTTGATTCGACTTCGGTGTTTGTCGATATGATAGGGACTGCGATAAGTTTCTCCGAAGAGAAAATTCCGGTTGACAGCAATGTTGTGCGCTTCAATGACTACACCATCATGGGTAAAAATAAAAATCCTCTGACATTGAATGGTATCGTTGATATCAACAATCTTGTGTCGCCGCAGATTGATTTGACGGCTAATGCTGAAAATATGCAGATAATCAACTCAAAGAGAGCCAAAGGAAGCGATGTCTACGGAAAAGCGTTCATAAATCTTGATGCGACAGTGAAGGGCGATCTCGACTTTATGGCCGTCAGGGCCGAGTTGAACCTCCTTGAAGGAAGCGATGTGACATATGTTTTGAACACTGTCTCCAATTCGATTACTCCGGGAGCTTCAAATGATGACATGGTGAAATTCGTGCAGTTTTCAGATACGGCGGCGATAAATCAGGTCGATACGATCGCTAACACCGGAATGGCCATGATGCTCAATGCCCGTCTGATTATTTCCGAAGGGACTACGCTGAATGTCGATATATCGTCGGGGGGCAAGGACAAGGCTCAGATTAAAGGCTCCGGTTCGCTCGTGTTTGCCATGTCGCCGTTCAGCGACATGACATTGACCGGACGTTACAACATCGGCAGCGGATTTGTCCGCTATACTCCTCCGTTGATGAGCCAGAAACTTTTTGAGTTTATCGACAACAGCTACGTGGCGTTTAACGGAGATATAATGAACCCTGTGCTGAATATCCACGCTCGGGAGACGATGAAGGCCAATGTCACCGAGGAGGGGCAGGATTCGCGCCTTGTTAACTTCTTGATCACATTGAACGTGACCAATACCCTGAACAATATGAATGTGTCGTTTGATTTGGCCACAAATGACGACATATCGATTCAGAATGAACTTGAGACCATGAGCCCCGAGCAGCGCGCCAATCAGGCCATGAATCTGTTGCTCTACAACGTTTATACCGGCCCCGGCACTAAGGCTTCAGCCAATCTTTCGGGCAATCCGCTCTTCTCGTTCCTCTCCTCTCAGCTCAATTCGTGGGCGGCCAATAACATAAAGGGGGTTGACATCAGCTTCGGCATAGACCAGTACGACCGCGTGCTCGACGGAACCTCATCGACTACGACAAGCTACAGCTATAAAGTCAGCAAGACCCTGTTTAACGACCGTGTCAAGATAGTGGTGGGCGGCAACTATTCGACTGATTCCAATATGGACGAGAATTTCTCGGAAAATCTCATCAATGACATTTCATTTGAATATATGCTGAATCGCTCCGGATCGATGTATGTGAGATTGTTCAGGCATGTCGGTTATGAAAGCATTCTGGAAGGGGAGGTCATCCAGACCGGTGTCGGATTCGTCTACAAGCACAAGATGACTCACTTCAAAGACCTGTTCCGATTGCCGGGCAGGAAAAAGAAGTCTCGCCCCGCAAAGGATGTTCCCTCTGTTACGATGAATGAAAACAATGAAAAAATTGACGACAATGACGCTCTTAAATAGACTTTCAACAATTGCGCTGCCGATGTTTGCTCTGATTGTCGCGGTGTCGGTCGCGTCATGTTCTACCACCAGCCGGTTAGGTAAGGATGATCTGCTCTACACCGGAATCAAGAAGATTGAGTATCTTCCCAAGGGAGAGGGAAAAAAGATTCCTTCCGACGTTAGAGCCAAGATTAGCGACGCTGTCGATGTTCATCCCAACAATTATATCGGGCTGATTGGCATGCGTTCTCCGTTGCCGGTTGGATTGTGGGTCTACAATCATTGGAATCCCCCTAAGAAGGGGTGGAAGCGGAAGTTGTATGACAAGCTCGTAGAAGAGCCGGTTCTTGTAAGCGATGTCCGTCCCCAGTTGCGTGTGAAAATGATTGAAAATGAGCTTGCCGACAACGGCTACTTCAACAATAGCGCGTCTTACGAGCTTGTCCATAACAAGAAAAACTCGAAGAAAGCGAAGATATCTTATACCGTCACTCCAGGTGCTCCTTACCTTATCGATTCGATAGAATTTCTTCCCGATACGTCGTTCCTGTATCACAAGATTGATTCTATCGCGAGGCGGTTGCCCTATTTTACGCCCGGCATGCGCTATTCGGTCGATTCTCTGAACACCGCCCGTATTCACATTGCCAATGAGTTGCGCAATCGCGGGTATTATTTCTTCCAGCCTGAATTTATCGAATATCTCGCCGACAGCACCATTACCCGCGAGCGTATTGCCTTGAGGCTCACCGTGGCCCGCAACACACCCGCTTACGCTCTTGAGCGTTTTACTACCGGTAAGGTCACCGTGGTGGTCAACCGGAATACCGGAGGAGGCACTCCTGACACTATACAGGAGCCCGATCTTACATTGGTCAGAATGCGTCCGTTGAAACTTCGCACGGCTGTCATTCCCGAATGCGTGACCTTCCGTCCCGGACGCACATTCTCTGTGCGTGAGATGAATCGCACCCAGACCTACTTGTCGCGTCTCGGAATATTCAACTCTATACAGATAGGCGCCTTCCCCGACACTACCGTTCATGACCGCCGCCTGCTCAATGTCCTTGTGGAGTGTACGCTCGATGCCCCCTATGAGGCAAGTATCGAGGCCAACGTTTCATCTAAGTCCAACAGTTATCTCGGTCCTGGATTGACCGTTTCGCTGACCAACCGCAATATGTTTGGCGGGGGAGAACAGTTCCGCATCGGATTGACCGGTTCTTATGAATGGCAGACCGGGCGCAACCGTAGTTCTGTCTTCAACAGTTACGAGATAGGGCTTAATACTTCGTTGGCGTTCCCCCGGTTGCTCGCTCCTAAGTTTGTGAGGGTATCCCGACGGGAGTTGAACTGGACTCGCTTCACTCTCGGCATGGATTTGTTGAACAGGCCGCATTATTTCAACATGTCCCAGATAAGCGCGTCGATAAATTACGATTGGCAGCTTCGCAAATATTTCTCCTACACTTTCACCCCGTTGAAGCTCACTTACATAAAGGTCGTGCGTACAACAGAGCTGTTTGACTCTATTATCGCCGCTAATCCTGCCGTCGGCCTTAGTTTCAGGGATCAGTTTATCCCTCAGATGTCATGGTCGATGGTATACGACCGTCAGATTAATCGGGATAATCTCATCAATGTTCAGACCACCGTTTCCGAAGCCGGCAACATTTCATGGGCGTTGTGGCGCCTTTGCGGTGTCCGGGCCGAGAAGAAACTCTTTGGAATGCCCTTCTCGCAGTTTGTAAAAGGCACTGCCCAGGTCGTGTACTCGCATCGTCTTGGCTCTGGCGACCACTGGCTCGTGTCGAGGGTCTATGGAGGTATCGCTCATGCCTACGGCAATTCGTCCGAAGTCCCTTATAGCGAGCAGTTCTATGTCGGAGGGGCTAATTCAATAAGGGCGTTTGCCGTTAGAAGTATAGGCCCGGGTAAATATCATCCCGCAGGGAGAGATGGAAACAATTTTGATGAGACAGGTACATTCAAGTTTGAATTCAACACCGAATATCGCTTCCCCATTTACGGCCCTTTGCACGGAGCGCTGTTTCTTGATTCCGGCAACGTATGGCTGTTGAAAAACGACCCTATGCGTCCCGGAGGAAAGCTCGAAGGACGCAATTTCTTCAAGGAACTTGCCCTCGGCGCCGGAGTGGGGCTTCGCGTGGATATAAGCATGCTTGTCATTCGCGGAGATTTGGGCATAGGTATCCATGCGCCGTATGATACCGGCAAGAGCGGCTATTACAACATGACCTCTTTTAAAAATTCATTGGCGTTCCATCTCGCCATTGGCTATCCTTTCTGAAAAGAGATAAATTTATGTGAAATGCGTGATTTTGTTTTGACATAATCACGCATTCATTTGTTATAAGAGCATATAAGTAGTGAACCCATATATGTTGATAACGACTAATCTATGAATGCACACGCAAAGAGGCGACCCCTTTTTAGGTCGCCTCTTCTTTATGGCTGATCGTGGCCTGGCAATATTAATATTGTTTTCCCGGAGCTCCGATATTATTCAGCTCTTTCACTTCTTGCTTCACATTCTGTTCGGTAGCTTTTTCATAAGTGCTGTTCTGCTCCCCCGGGGTAGCGGTGGAAGCTGTGGCTTTAGTGCCTTTCTTCTTATCGTCTTTCATAACATAAATAAATTAGTAGTGTCATTAAAATTTAACAGTGTCACTAAAACATTAGTAATGTCACTAATTAAAACGAGCGACCCCGTTCTTATGTTCACCCCTCTTCCCCAATCCCTTGGTGAAAAAACAAGGCTGCGGCCATCCAATTATAGCCCCATGGTTCGCCATGGGGTACCGGCGAACAACAAAAAAATGGCATCGGAGATGCCATTCAATTACGATCACTGCTCCACCCCGCCAATTAGTCCCATTAGTCCAATTAGACTAATCCCCCCAATCCGCCCAATTAAAAATTTACCAGATTTCTTTGATAGAAAAACAGGAATAAGCCAAATAAGCTAAATGCTCTTGTTATCAGCATGATAGCCGTTATCAATATTGCGGTGATTTTCCTGCTTTTGACCCGATTTTCTCAAAAAGTACACCTTTTGTACCCTTGGTTATCGACTGTATTCAGAGGGTAAATGTTAAGGTCTGTAAACAGCGATTTTCAGATTATTATTCCTCGGATTATCTTTGCGCAAAATTATAATTGTATGGCAAAAATAGAAAATCGCAAGAAGCAGAATCCCAAGCTTCGGCAATCGGAATTGAGCGACGGACGTGCCAGCCTCTACCTTGAGTATTATCTCGGCAGGACTGAATCGCCCGTGCTTGACGAGGACGGCAATCAGGTGTTTTACACCGAGGGAGCGATGGCGGGCAAACCGAAATATCAAATCAAACACTCCCGCAAGAAAGAAAACCTAAACCTGTATATATGGCTTCATCCCCGCAACCAGCAGGAGCGTATGCAGAACAAGAATACTCTTACCCTTGCTGAAAAGATACGTTTTGAACGTGAGCAATCTTTTTTGGAGGACAGGGAGGGTTATCGTCTCCGAAAAGACATGGACGAGGATTTCCTTGAATTCTGCAACGAGTTCATCAAATCTCCGTCCCTCACCAAATATACCCGCATAACGCTCGGGCACGGACTGCAAAAGTTCAAGAACTTTCTTGCCGATATGCCGAGATATTCTCTCTACAGGAATAATCTCAAGATGACACAACTGACGGTTGACATGGTGGCTGCGTATGTGGAGTATCTGAAAGAGAACGGGACAGGCGACGGTCCGAAAATATATTTCCGAATGTTCAAGCGTATGGTTACGGCGGCTGTTGACAAAGACCTCATCAAGAAAAATCCGTGTCGGGGTTTCGTGTTGAAGAACGACAACATGACGCTGCAAAAAGAAATTCTTTTGCCGGAGGAAATACAGCAGCTCGTGACAACACATTTTGAAGGCGAGAGGCCGGAGATTCACCGTGCGTTCATCTTCGGTTTATACACCGGGATGCGTTGGTGCGACACAAGCCAGTTGACCTATCGCAATGTGGATTACTCAACCCGGACATTGCGGTTCCAACAGCAAAAGACAAAAGACCACAGCAGTCGGAGCTGGGTAATCGTTCCGTTGAATGACACCCTTATCCGTCTGATCGGTGAGTCGGACAACGACAACTTCGATGAACGGATATTCAAAGTTCCGCATTACAACATCTGCAACCTGTATCTTCGTAAATGGGTAAAGGAGGCAGGCATCAGGAAGAAAATCACATGGCATTGCGCCCGGCACAGCTTTGCAGTCAACGTCCTTACCAAAGGAGCGAATATAAAAACGGTGTCGAGCCTTCTCGGACACACCTCCATAAAGATGACGGAGCGCTACCTCCATGTAGTTGACAGTCTCAAACAGGATGCAATCAACTCCCTCGGAGAAATCAACTATACACCGATGTAAGGTCGTACTCGTCATACCTAAGCCGATAAGTCAGCAATGATTTGTCGGCTTTTTTCTTCACTGCAAATCACAATGAGAAACAAAAAGGAAAAATCGGAGTGTGAAATCGGCAACGGGGATTACGACTTTGGAGTAAGACCAACCAATATTCTGCAAGGGTTTTGAGGCGCAAATTTAATTTCGTGCGCCTCAAAACATACCTTGCAGAATCCCGACGGATTCCGTTGCGACATACAAAATCAGAAGGCTGGATGGCACAAGATTACCAGAGACTCCTTTTCGGAAAAGGTTGCTATAATCGGGATAGCCTACTGTTTTAATTGCTTAGAACATCCATTGGCAAAATCCAACTTCTTGCAATGAGGAAGATAAGATTTGGCGAAAGATTGTTGATATGTCAATACGCGATATATAATGCTTTTGAGATTTTAATTTGGTTAATACGCATTACTACAGATAGTTACTTATTGAAGTCTTGATTGCAAAGATGCTGTTAGTACGTATTGACGTATGAACGTACTAACGTATGAACGTACTAACGAATGAACGTATTGACGTATGAACGTAAGAACATCTGAACGTATGGATGTACAGACGTATGAACTTTTGAACAGATGACTGACTGAATTTATGGGCAGATGGATGTCAAGCCTTATGGATGAATGGCAGGAAAGATTGCCGTTAGAATGTCTTACAGATTTGCCAATCAGTCAGATGACTGTCCGTCTGACTTACCATCCGACCGAAATTTCGGTTGGATGCGATAAAAATTGATGAAGGCACGTGTAGTAGTCCCCAAAAACAGCTACTACACACATACTACTACACGATAAATTTGTGAACTACACATATATTACACCATGATGCCGCCATTTACCGTATCATGTGAAACCTCGATTATGAAAATTTGATATAGAATTTTTATATTAAAATAAAAGTTCAATCGGTGTCTCTTGAGGTGGATATTGCTTATTATAGATATGTATAAGATATAGCCCGACTGAACAAATGGAATTAATGACAAAATATGCACTTCCGGGTTCTGTAATAACTATATCCCCT
>CAZYXN010000035.1:0-22690 GCA_964651105.1 uncultured Muribaculum sp.
ATGCTCTTGAACAGGCTTCCTGCAAATTAACAATCGTTATGAAACACCCTCTTAACGTATTGCGCGTTTCATCAATTTCTAAAAGATTATAAAGATTCCCATATATCCAGTTTTTCGTAAAACCTTTGAACCGTACTTCTGGGAGGGATTCGCCTTGACGCGGAAACATCTTCTGTAAAGAAGCTTGTTTCATCTTCTCTAATCTTTGAATTTCTCGCTCGGTGTCCGCAATCAGGGTGTCCAAATTCTTCAATAAGTTACCAATCTGAATCTGCTCGTCAATTTGGGGATAATGAATAGACAGTTCATTGATAATCTCTGATTTCAGATTCTGTTGTTTAGTGCCTTGCGCAAAATGAGTGCCTATAAAGTTACCATTGTGTTTATACCAACCATATAGAAATTCCGTGTCAACCCTTCCTGATGATTTAGGAATGAATGCAGTACATGCCTGACTTATGGTTGTGGGGACTGAGGTTATTGAGGCCGTTCCTCTTACACCGGCTGCTTCAAGTCCATAAATGGCAATTACCAAAAGATTAGACGGAAGAAGCCTCAAAGAAGATTTCCGAAAGACATCTTCGGATATTTTCTCCTTGGTCTCTCCAATATAATGCGGCTTCAACTCTCCGCTCGAAATCCAATTGACACTTCCATTGAAAGCATCAGGTATCGAACGGCTCGGAGTTGTACCGGAGTAGAGATTGAAATGCTCGGATATTGTACTCTCGGTCCACTCGTCGTCGTAGCCTTTGAAGCGTATTTCCGGTGTAAGCGGTTTATTATTCATCTTCGGATTTTTCTTTGAGGTAATAAATCTCTTTCTGACGCTCAATCTCGGCACGTAACTGTTCGGGTGACGGCATGTAGGTCATGTACTTCGACGCGAACATGTGGTCGTTGTCATGAAGAACTGAATAGCGGGCAATATCTTCGTCGGTATCATCGCAAAGGAGTATGCCGATGGTGGGGTTGTCATCATTAGACCTCTTCAGTTCATCATACATCCGGATATACATATCCATTTGCCCGACATCCTGATGCTCCACTTTAGAAGTCTTTAAGTCAATCAGAACGAAGCATTTAAGGATGTAGTTGTAAAATACGAGGTCAATGAAATAATCTCGTTTCTCAGTGTGGATATGCTGCTGACGGGCGACGAAAGCAAAGCCTTTGCCCATCTCCAAAAGAAACCTTTCGAGATTGTCTATTATGGCTTGCTCCAGTTCGGATTCCCGGAATGAAGTGTCTGCCGTAAAGCCGAGAAACTCGCCTATGACGGGATTCTTAATGAACTCAGCAGGATCAGGCGACTGTAACGGAGCCGTGAGCTGCAACATCTCTTTCTCGACGAGGTCTTTGCGCTGAGAAGCGAGCAGACGGTGGTAGTATTGCGAGCTGATATTGCGTTGGAGGGTACGGGCACTCCAATTCTGCGAGGCAGCTTCGGCTTCATACCATTGACGTGCTTCATCATTAAGCTCTTGAATAAGTGTGCGGTAGTGAGTCCATGAAAGGAGATTCGGAGATTTTCCACTCACTGCGTGGAAAATCTGAGGGAACAGCTTATAGAAATTCACATACCCGTAGAGATTCGTCTTTGTAAATCCTTTACCATAAGTCGCAGTCAACCTTTTGGAAAGTTCCTTGATTACTGAGACTCCATATTTAGCACGGTCCTCTCCATCAAGTTCTTCTTCAGCGATAATCTGACCCAGTTCCCAATTACGCCTTACAAGGCTCTCGTTTACCTGACGGTATGCCTTGTTACGCGCATCTTCGATAATCGCAGATGCTCGGTTATATAAAGGTTCGATAACCTCCGGGGCAACGGCTTTGGCGTTGTATCGAATAATCTTATTCATGTCGAAGCAGTTTTTGGAACTCACGAAGTCCGGCCATGTCATTGTCGGAGCCGGTGAGATTGTCAATCAATGATGCCAGCGATTTCTCAGAGTCGGAGATTTTACGGTCAATATCAACCAGTGTTTCTCCGTATTTATCGGCAAGAGAATGAACTGTGCTGACGAAGTTTCGTTTCCACAGCATTGGAAGCTCCGAAAGAGAATTTTCCAATCTGACAATATGCTTGGCATGGAGCAATACGAATATGTCGTCATCGGAAAGAGTCTCCATCACCTTGAATGTTTCATGCAGTATCTCATCCTCAAATTGAGAAATTGCCTTCTTCTGCTTCTTTTCGAGGTCAAGCAACTTGTCGGCTTCAATCAGTCGTCCGTCCAGAGACTCCGGATTGATTTTCTCTTTGCCGTGTTTCGCCTTGATATTCTTGCACTCGGCTTTAAGGTCTTTGGGTACAAAAGCCGAAAAGTCCTCTTTAATCCAGTCGGGAGTATTGGCGGATACGCTTTCATCCTCCTGGACAATGCCGAGAATTTCCTGAATCTCAGTCTGAATCTTGACAAGCTCTGTCTTCATGACATCAAGCTGACCGAGTTTGTCGGGCAACATATATTTCTGCACGATTTCAAGTGGCAGGACGTGACCGACATAACCGACCTGTACCTCGACATCTTTGCCGTCCTTCTTCTTGACCTCATATTTGGGGTCGTAGATGCGGGCGGCGTAAATGCCTTCCGACTGAAGAATTTCAAGGTCGCCGGAAATGTCTTTCCAATGGTCTTCAAGCAACTGGTAGGCAGCGTAGCTGTCAACTATCGGCTCAAAAGGTCGCATCCGTTCAAAAAGGTCGTTGGCAACCTCCCGGAGTTTGCGATTGGCGTTTACTGTCTCGTATTCCTCAAAAATATTGTTGTACTGGAGGACCGGCATATCCTTCAGCATGGCGGTATAGCGGTTCAGGAAGTCATTGAATCCTTGGTTATTCCTGACCGTCTCGTCTATGTCTATCTGACGGACACGGGAGTATTTTTCATCGGACAGCTCAAATATTTCCTCTCGAAGCGAAGGGAAAACACTCCAGACATCAGCCAATGCCTCAATCTCTGAATTTGGGATACCGCCGAACATGGTTGCATATATATCCCATTGTTCGTCAGCCTCGGCGGAATTGACATAACGAGGAATATTGAGATTGTAGCCATTCTCTCGGACATCATCGCGAGTAATCAGCCGGGAAAACTTAGGTATTTCTCTACGCTCGGTAACTGCATCGACTATTTTGCGAATATCGCGGGCGCGAAGCTGGTTGTTTTTACCGAACTTGCCATAGCCTTTGGAAGCATCTACTATGAGAATATCGTCGCGGTCGCGCTTTTGCTTCAGCACCATCACGATAGTCGGGATGCCTGTGCCGAAGAATATATTGGCGGGGAGACCGACAATAGCGTCGATATTGTTCCGCTCAACGAGATTCTTGCGGATTTCTTCCTCGCTTCCACCTCTGAAAAGCACTCCATGAGGCAGTACGATTGTCATGATGCCGCCCGGTTTCACATGATACAGGTCGTGAAGCAGAAAAGCATAATCGGCTGTGCCCTGCGGTGCGACTCCATAATTCTTATATCGCGGGTCGGTCTTCGACTCCTCTTTAGACGACCATTCCTGAGAATAGGGGGGATTGCTGACCACAGCATCGCAATACAAGGGGGCGTAGGTTGAAGTCGGATCCGCGTCATCAAACCACGGCCAGTCTTCTTCAAGGGTATCACCGTTACGCACGATGATATTGTCGGGAAGGATGCCGCGCATTACCAGATTCATGCGGGTAAGGTTATAGGTGGCTTCCTTCAATTCCTGTGCGTAATAGACAATCTTGTTTTTATCCTCAATGAATTTGCCGACACTCCGACCGATGTTGAGAAGCAATGAGCCGGAACCGGAAGTCGGGTCATAGATTTTTATCTCATCTGCATTGCGAAGATGGTGGGCAACAAGATATATAATTTTATAACATATTGATATTATATGTTTTATAATTACTATTCAAAATTAAACTCGTAAATTAGTACCATTTTAGTATCGCTATTTAGCCTTTATGAAAATTATGGCTCACCTTGGTGTTTTCACCACTTTACCGGACTGAAATATAGTGATGTTTCCGCAAAACAGGTCAATGGCGGACTGGTCGTTTCAATTCAAGCCATGCAAAAGACAGGGAAACAGGTAACGATACCATTGAACCAGTCTGCGTTAAAATGGTTGCCGGATAGAAACGGCTGCAAGCCGGGGCAAAAGGTCTTTGACATGACTTGCCTTAGTGCCTGTGACAGGTGTCTTAAAAAGATGGCTACTGCCGCAGGGATAGAAAAGAATGTCAGTTTCCATACGGCAAGGCACTCGATGGCTACGCTGTCATTGGCCGCCGGGGGTGACCTTTACACGGTCCGCAAGTTGCTCGGGCATACCAGCATAAACTCTACACAGGTCTATGCCGATGTGGTAATGGAAACGAAGATTGAAGCGGTAAACCGAATTTCGGATTTCTTTTCAAACCAATAGATACAGACTTATGACACTTGCATCCTATATTCGTTCGGTGTACAACCTACTTCTTTCTTGAACAGACGGGTGAAATGCTGCGGGTACTGGAAGCCGAGGTTATAGGCAATCTCATTGACAGTGTAGTCCGTGGAAGCAAGTTCTGTCTTGGCAATTTCCATAGCCTTGTCGTGAATGAAGCGGAGAGCGGTGGCTCCCGTTTCTTTCTTCAATAAATCACTGAAATAGTTGGGCGAGAGGCATAGCTTGTCGGCGCAATACTGCACTGTGGGCAATCCTATCCGTTTAGCTGTCCCATTATGGAAGTACTCGTCAAGCAGACTTTCAAAACGTGCGAGGATGTCGCGGTTCTGGTTGTCGCGTGTGATGAACTGACGGTCGTAGAAACGTGTGCAGTAGTCAAGAAATGTCTTGATGCTGTCTGTGATGAGGTTCTTGCTGTGGCGGTCTATCGGATGGCTCAACTCATATTGAATCTTACGGAAACAGTCCATAATGATTTGCCGTTCCTCTGCGCTGAGGTGTAGGGCTTCATTCGTTTCATAGGAGAAGAACGAGTATTCGCGCATCATCCGTCCAAGCGGCGTGTTCCGCAACAAATCGGGATGGAACATCAGCAGGTAGCCGTCAGGTTGGAACTCCATACCATCATCTTCCGCTCCGAATACCTGTCCGGGAGCAACAAATATTAGCGTACCGTTCTGATAATCGTAATAACGGCGACCATACCGCAGTTCCCCGCATTTCTGGTCTTTCAGAAACACAGCATAGAAGCCATATATTTTTCGCACATGGCGTAGTGGCTTCACATTTGAGAAATTGATAAATCCTACCAAAGGATTTTGTGTTTCCACCCCTGCCCATTCATTGTACAGGTTTATGTTGTCAGCCTTGAATAATTCGCTCATACATTGTTATATATAAATCTTTTGCAAAGGTACTTCTTTTTGATGAGAGAAAAGAATAATCGGTGAAATTGGTAGTAAAAAGGGTGTTTATGTTACAAAAAAATCGCAACCATTGAAATTGGTAGAGCAATCGGAGTTTTAGTTACCAAGGCTTGGCAAGAACCGCTGTAACTTTGCACCGTGAATAAAAAAAACAGTAACAATAAAGATTGAAGACAATGAGGAAATCATTATTTTTTGTGATGGTGACGTGCTTTGTGATGTCGCTGTCGGCTTGCGAATCAAGCAGCGGAATGGAAGAGCCTGTAATACCGGAAGTGATGCCGGAACCAAACAACGGTAACAGTGAAAACGACAACAATCAAAACGAGAACGACATGGTAACAAGAATGAAAATCACGGTGGGAAGCCATACGCTGACCGCCACGCTTGAAAACAACGCCACGGCACAGGCATTTGCTGCCAAACTTCCAATAACCCTTCCGATGATGGACTTGTACGGACGCGAGATGTGCTACCGCTTCTCTGATGCACTTCCGTCCGATGGTGCGCGGACACGTGGCTATGAGGTGGGCGAAATCGTCTATTATCCTCCCATGCACAGTTTCGTCATCATGTATGCGCAAAACGACGAGCATTTCCAGATGCAATCCATAGGACGTGTGGAGGGTAATGTCAGCTTATTCAACGGGATAGGCGATGTGGATGTAACGTTTGATAAAGCGGAATAACAATCAAGAAACAAAGCGATGAACATAATGAAAAAAGTAATAGGAATGACAACCTTATGCGCTACACTTGGCATGGGGAACGCACTTCAGGTAAACGCACAAGATATAGATACTTTAAGTTGCAGACAACAGGCTATCATACCAATAGCCGCATTTACAGCAAAGGGTGACATGGAACGGTTGCCGAAGGCTCTTGATGAAGGGTTTGATGCAGGATTGTCTGTGAACGAAATAAAGGAAATCCTCACACATCTTTACGCATATACGGGATTTCCCCGCAGTCTGAATGCCATTTCATCATTCATGGAGGTAATAGAAGAACGCAAGATTACCGGGAAGCATAGCATTGACGGCGAGGAAGCGAACTTGTTGTCAGATGACAAGAGCCTTTACGAATTGGGTACAGAGGTACAGACCCGTTTGTCGGGACACCCCGTGAAAGGCGGAACGATGGATTTCGCACCCGCCATTGACTACTGCCTGAAAGCGCATCTTTTTGGCTATCTCTTCGGACGTGACAATCTTGATGAAGCCAGCCGTGAGATAGCCACACTCTCCGCATTGTCGGCACTCGAAGGCACAGAAGGACAATTCAAAGCGCATTTGCGTTATGCCGCCAATGCAGGGCTTACTGACGGGCAGATACAGAGTATCGTAGCCGTGTTGAAGGACAAAGTCGGCGCACGTGAGGCATGGCGAGCCGACAAAGTGCTGGTGGCCTTGTCAGAACGTAAATATTCTCAGCCCGAACCCATTGACGATGTATTTCCCCGTGGCAAGGTTTCCGCGACAGATTATTTCACAGGTGACGTGTATAACCAACGGCTTGTATCGTCCGATGCGGACACGCCATGTCAGGCAAGTAATGTGACTTTCAAAGCGGGCTCACGCACACGATGGCACATCCACAGCGGCAC
Source organism: uncultured Muribaculum sp. (assembly GCA_964651105.1). Taxonomy (GTDB): domain Bacteria; phylum Bacteroidota; class Bacteroidia; order Bacteroidales; family Muribaculaceae; genus Muribaculum. The sequence continues at coordinate 6,979 of CAZYXN010000035.1, forward strand.
ACAGATATTGCTCTGTACCGCAGGACGGGGATGGTATCAGGAGAAGGGTAAACCCGCACAGTTTTTGCAAGCGGGCGATGCCGTGAACATACGTCCGGGCGTGGAACATTGGCACGGGGCGGCGAAAGATTGCGAGTTCAGCCATGTGTCAGTAATTCCCAACCCGAAAGAGAACAAGGACACGTGGTTAGAGCCTGTAAGAGATGAGGAATATATATCATTATAATGTTAAGTAAATAATAAACGGTATGAAAATGGCAATAAAGCGCAGGTGGCTTATCCTAACGGTAATGGCGATGTCAATGCTGACATTTGCTTTCTGCACCGGAAATGACGTACAGGCGATGGATAACCTGGATCAACCATATACGGAAACAGTAAACGGCAAAGTGCTGGTAGCTTATTTCTCAAGGGCGAACCATGTGCCGGACGGAACAGACGGAGTTACCGGCGCGACAAATAAAGCCGGGAATACGCAGACTGTAGCCGATTACATCAGCCATAAGACGGGCGGAGACCTGTTTGAGATTGTCCCCGAACGTGACTATCCTGTGTCACACAGCGAATGCTCTGCCATAGCACAGCAGGAAGTCCGTGACAACGCACGTCCCGCGTTGACCACACACGTGGAGAATATGGATGGTTATAATGTGGTGTTCATAGGCTTTCCCATCTGGGTGTACCGTGAACCGATGGCCGTGCTCACGTTCTTGGAGGAATATGACTTCAATGGCAAGACGATCATCCCGTTCTGTACAAGCATGGCAGTGGACATCGACCAAAGTATGGAGGATTTCAAGAACACGTTACCAGGCGTGGACGTGAAGGACGGACTGCGCCTTGGCTACACTTTGTCTGGCGACTGGCAAGCACAGGTGGACGGATGGCTTGACGGCTTAAACATCAATATTGCCGCCTCGCAAGAGAACTATAAGGTGGCAATGACATTCAGCGGCCATACACTGACTGCCACACTTGAAGACAATGCCACCACAAGAGCTTTTATGGAGCGTTTGCCGCTTACACTTCCAATGATGGACTTGTACGGACGCGAGATGTGCTACCGATTCCCCGATGCGTTGCCCATAGACAATGCACGCACACAAGGCTACGAGGTAGGTGAGATAGTCTATTATCCGCCGATGCACAGTTTTGTGATACTCTATGCGCAGAACGGCGAGCACTTTCAGATGCAGAAACTTGGTCGTGTGGATTCGGGTGTGGAGCAGTTCGAAGGTATCGGTGATGTGGATGTGAAATTTGAGCTGCAAACATCGTCTACCGCAATAACGCAAGTGAAAGGAAGTTCTGCATCAGTCAGAAGTTCAGGCGGGAAGATACTCATAGACGGTGAGGGGATTTTGCGAGCTACGGCATACGATGCCGATGGTATTGCCATAGGGCGTGCCATGAATGAAGGTCATGCGGAAATAGACTGCAGAGGCTACAACGGTGTCGCATTGGTCAATGTTCTGGACGGACACAATCACGCGGCCAAAATAAAAATTTTAATAAAAGATTGAGCATGAGAAATGCTAAGTGGTAATTAAGTTCAAAAAACAGATAAAACAAAAAATATGAACGAAAAGAATTTATTGCCCGAAACCGAATATCGGGCTTGGGACAAGGAACTGGTGGCATTGAGAGAAGAGACCCACAAGGCAATGCTCCATTTCAATACGACTGGAGACAAGCAGATACTGAAAGAACTCTTCCGGCAGCCATTGGAAGATGTCAGCATCGCCCCACCGATGCACTGCAACTATGGCGGTGGGCATATCCGCTTCGGACATCGTGTGTTCATCAATGCCAACTGCACTTTCCAGCCAGCAGGCGGCGTGGAGATTGGCGATGATGTATATATCGGATCGGACGTGAAGTTTTACACAACCATTCACCCGATCGACCCGGAAGAAAGGACAATGGGGAAGGCATCGGTACGCCCTATCAAGATAGGAGCAAAGGTGTGGATCGGCGGCGGTGCCGTTATTCTGCCCGGAGTTGAAATCGGCGAGGGAACAACCATCGGGGCTGGAAGTGTAGTGACGCGCAGCATTCCGGCACGTTGTGTAGCCGTGGGAAATCCTTGTCGGGTCATCAAAGAACTTTAATCATTTTGGAACGATGAAAAAGATAGTATTAATTCTAACAGCAATCATTATGTGTACACACATTTCAGCACAAGAAAACAGAATACCGTCCAAGGGCTATGCACTATTCAGCAAGGACGGAAGTTTCCAACCGTATGAGTTTACTCGACACGCCATAGGCGAGCATGACATTCTTATCCGTACCCTGTACTGTGGCGTCTGCCACAGCGACATCCATCAGGTACATAGCGATTGGAAAGAGGAAACCTACCCGATTGTTCCCGGTCATGAGATTGTGGGCGAGGTAATACAGGTGGGTAGTGGCGTAAGCAAGTTCAAGGTAGGAGATATTGCTGGAGTGGGCTGCATGGTAAACTCTTGCCGTCACTGTGAATACTGCGAGGACTATCAGGAACAGTATTGTACGGACGGGCGTGTGCTAACATACGCCGACAAGGATGTTTACCATGACAATGAAATGACACAAGGAGGCTATTCAAACAATATGGTTGTGGACGAGGCCTTTGCAATCCGCGTCCCGAAAAACGCCCCGCTGGAGAAAGTCGGGCCACTGATGTGTGCCGGGATTACAACATGGTCGCCCATAATGCAGGCAAACATTAAGGCTGGCGACAAAGTGGGCGTGGCAGGCTTCGGCGGATTGGGACACATGGCAGTGCAATACCTTGTCAGCCTGGGCGCAGAAGTCACCGTATTCGACATCACAGAGGAAAAGCGTGATGATGCGTTGCGATTAGGAGCAAAGCGATATATAAACGTGACGCATGAAGTAGAGTTGCAGGGAATGAACAATACGCTGCGGTTCATTCTCTCCACCATTCCGGCAAGCTATAATCCGATGATGTATGTGAACATTCTGAAAGTGGGCGGCACATTGGCGGTGGTCGGTATGCCTGCGGCAAAGGACACACCCCGTATCAGCGTAACAGCCTTGCGTGGCCGTTATCTCACGACTTCCATCATTGGCGGCATCAAGGAAACGCAGGAAGTGGTCGATTATTCGGTGGCTCATGGAATCTACCCTGAAACGGTGGTTATTCCTGCGGATGCTTCCGCCATAGACAAGGCATATCTGAATGTGATAGAGGGAAAGGTGAAGTTCCGATATGTGATAGACATGAAGGCTATAAAATAGGCTTGTTTTCTCGAAGTGCCACTTTATGGTGTGCAAAGAGCCACTTTGTGGTCGAAGTGGCTCTTTGATAAAAACTTATTTGTTTATTTTCTTCGATTTCTTGATTCCTTTCTAACGGCTTTGACTTGTTTCCAAAATACAGTCAGCGTAGAATCTGCGCCGACCGTTTCTGTCAGTTTCTCGTAAGCCCCAACGGTCACAGCCAGTTCCGGGTACAGTTCGTTGAGCATGACCGTGGTCACTTGATGTTTGGCTGCAACCATTCTCAACCGCCTGTTTTCTTCCCGGTACTCATGCCATTGTACCCAACTGACGGCAAACAGGAAAAAGAATACGAGCGTACAGCCTATACCAGTCCATACATAAGGGTTCTTGTGCCAGCTATCGGGAACTTTACTCCATAACAACCTTATTGCGTTTATCGCTTTGTCCGGGCGGATTGCCCGCCACAGTCCAGATATGAAGCCTTGCTTTTGCTGTAACTTTTCCGAAGCCTGTCTGTCATTCTCAATGTGGTTTTTCAGCATTTCCAGTATCTTGTTGAGTTGTTCCTTGATAGTGGGAACTCCATGCTTGCGCATATCCTTCTCGTTGGCTTCAGTGTATAACCGTAAACTCGCTACCGCTTCATCACCTATTGATTGCTTATATTCCTCGATGGCTTCCTTACTTCCGAAAATGGCATTGACATTTTCCGGTGCATTGCCATTGAAGAATAGTATAACAGGCTCCAGCTTCGCTTCCAGCCTTTTCAATGCCTCGTTCTTGTCCGGGCTGTCCTTTGCGTCCAGTTTCTCCTTGATTGCCTCGATGTCCACTGCCAATGCCCCGACAAGGTCGGTTAAGTTCTGCTTGTTGTCCTTCATCTTTTTCTCCTTCTTGGTTTATGTTTGTCCTTTTCGTTATCATTGTCACCCCAGCCGTTTTCGTTTCCTCCACCTCCGCCGCCGGATGAGACCTTGGCTTGGTGCGGTTGCACGCACAACTCCATGAGTGCGCCGATGGTCACTTGAACGATGTTTGAACCGGATTCAGTAGAGGTACTGCCGTTGCCGTCTGTTTCCGTTCTGGTCGGTGACGGTTGCCCTACAAAAGTATCTGCTACATGGCTGTCAGATGTCGTATTCTGCCGGGTTAGTTGTGTCCGTCCGTCCAATCCGTTGTCCGACATACGGGGCTGCCATACCATACCCTCGGAAATTTGGTTCCCGAATAGCCTGTCCAACTTATAAAAGCTCATGCTTCGGTCTATCCGTGAGCCACTGAATGAGATTTCATTCTTCGTGAACGACACTCCGATGATTTTACCTTCGTTTCTATTGTATTTGAAATTCACCTCAATGCCTTGTTTTGCCAGCCTGCTGCACAAATCCGACCAGCAGTTACAATGGGGCAGAGCCGCCTTGATAGCGTCATATATTTGGTATTTCACCTTGTCCTTTCCACGCAGGCGGTCACGCTTCACGTTCATCTTGCCCTTGGAGAAGTGCAGCCCGTATTCCCTCGTGAGAGCCTTGCATATCTTCACATTGCGAACATCATCGTTGCTGTCACTGATGGTGTTCCCGTCATTGTCCACCCTGTTGGCCACGATATGCAGATGCTGGTGTTCCCTGTCGGTATGGCGGCACACGATGTACTGGGTGTTCGTTATGCCCATGCGCTGCATGTACTTACGGGCTATTTCGACCATCAGGGCATCCGTCAGCTTGGGTGCGTCCTCGTGTGCGAAGTCCAGCGAGATATGATACACCGGATTTTTCAACTTGCGTCCCGGCTTGTCGTCCGCCTGCCCCTGCATACTCCTTGCTATGGTGGCGTTGTCGTCAAGCCTCACGTCCTTGCTGTCGATGAGCCGTGCCTTCTTCGGATTGTTCACGTAGTTCACCACTCTGGCGAAACTCGCCCGTTTCTTCAAGTCGCCCATCATATCCTCTCGATGATTTTGTTGAACTCGCCAAGCAAGTCCATGATTTTGCCTTTCAAAAGAGAGAAGCCTTGTTGGTGCGCCATCTTCGCCAGTTGGTTCAGGTTGTTGCATCCTCCCTCCAGCATCCTTATCTGCCGCCTGTCCTCCTGTGTCCGTGCCGCCTCGACTTTGCCGTGCAGCAACAGTTCACGCAGGAAGTGCGACGGCTTCTTGCCTGCATCGGCAATCCGTTTCATGACTGCTTTCCACTCAGCGAGTGTGAGCCGTGTGGATATGGTCTTTGTCCGTGCCTTGCCCTTTGTGGATTTCGGTCTGCCGCCTTTATGTGATTTTTCGTTGTCTGTCATACGCTTGTTTTTATCGGTTATAATTGGAATGATGTTTTAGGGCTATGATAGGGATGTTGCCGTTTCCGGTGTGACCGGGTCGCCGCTTGTGGCGTAGTTTTCGTGGACGAAAACATAAACTTGCCAGCCCTAAAAATTACCCTTCCAAAAATGCTCTCAAATACAGTTTCTGCCGCTTCATTACTGTGACTGTTTCTGTTCTTGTAAGCCGGGTATGGTTTCGCCATCCTCTAAAACTGGTGTGTTGTCGGCTTCCATACCGACATCAATGACGGCATTACATTTGGAATCTTCCGCTTCTTCTATAAGAGGTGGATTAGGGCTTACCAGATTTATTGATGGGGAGTTCCACGTTTCCTCTGCCGCTTCCACTGTCGGATTTTCTTTCTTCTTTCTCGGTGAACTTCGGCGCAGTGTCTCAAACTTCTGCACGTTAAAAAGGAATATCCTGACACCCTCGTAAGCCTTGACCGTCTGGTAATATGTCGGATTCTCGATGAGCCGTCCGGCTATCATCCACGACTTCACGCACACCATATCTATGATGGATGTCACGGGATTGGAATCAACACGGATTAGTCCGCGTTCCAAGAAATCCTCCAACAGGCGGGACACCGCCTTGCGCCCGATGCCCCATTCCTTTGCCAGTACCAGCATGGAACAGTCCGCCTGTCCGGGATGGAGGGCATAGCTCAATCCACGTTTGGTATTCTGTACTTCCGTGACCGCCATTTTTGAAAGAAGGGAAAGAAGATAGGTGAGGTTGCATACCCCGTCCGTAGTTCCGTGCAGGAAGTACCATGCCTCCACGGACATTGCCATCTCTAATTTATAGCACGGCAAAACAAGCTGCTTCAAGTTCTTCATAAGTCCAACTGATTTTTGTTGTGCGTTTTACGGATTATTCCTTGGCTTTTTTATTGGTGCCCCTGTTGGTGGCTTTCAGGCTTTTGATGCGGTCTATCTGTTCCTTGGGGAACAGGACACGCCGTCCGATGCGTTGTCCCTTGATGTGTCCCAGCTTCTCGTGCCGCCAGATGGTCGCTATGCTCACGTCCCATTTCTCCGCCAGTTGCCGGATGGTGTAATACTCCGATGTGTCCTGTGGTGTCTGTACCTGTTGGTATTCCTCAAACGCACACCTCACGCTTGCGCCTATAAGCTGTTGCAGCTCGTCGCGCGATACCAATACCATTTCTGTCTTATCTGTCATAATTCTCTGATTTTAAGTTCATGGCGGCAAAGGTATGGCAATAATAAAACCTGTGAATTTGTGGTATTCTGTGAAATGACACCGCATGGAAAAAGCCGTCAAACAACTGGTGCTTAACGGCTTGTGCAAGGATGTGAATTGTGGTGAGTTGTAACCACTTGTGGATTATGTCACTATTTTATCATCGGAAGCAGCTCTTTGAGCCTCTCTATAAAGGGTCTCTCCACGTTATATCTGGCAAGGCTTTCGGGTGTCAGCCCCATAGAACGGGCTGCGGCAGTCCTGTAACTTTTCCAGTCCTTGAAATAGGCTTTGGACAGCAGGATGACAATACAACGCATTTTTCCTTTCACACAGTTGCCATATATAATGGAATAGTCGGCACGCATGACGGCACGGAGGAAGTCATGATCTGAAACGGCATTGCCATCCAACAACGGCTTCCCCTTGTCCGTTCCGCTCTGTACGGTAAAGGTGGTAAGGAAACGGTACAGCCTTAAAACGGGAACCTGCGCGGTCGTGCTGAATACACCGCCTTGCATTGTATCAGTGGCGGTAAAACCGGATGATGCTTCTTCCGTATAAGAGGGTGTTGTTTTGGATGTTGCCGGCTTGGGCACGCTTTCATGCAGCACGTTCCTTTTGACATAACCCATCGTCAGGGCGATATGGAACATCTTTATTCCGGCGGACTGTGCCTTTATCTCATCGTTTTGGGGCAGCATGGAAAGGTGGACGGTTTCCGCAAAGTATTCCGTGAAGAGCTGTGCCAAATCCTTGTCGTTGGCGTTGACGATGTATTCCTTGACGGCTTGGATTTTCACCTTGTCCACTTTGGCGAGCATGGCATATATTTCTTTCCCTCTGTTCCCGTCCGGGCTTTCCGCCCATTTCCGTATGGCGGTGCGGATGATGTCGATGCAGTCGGTGGCTTCGGTGCGTGTTATCGGCTTGGGAATGTTATCCGACACTCCGGGCGACAATTCCGCCAGTTCCTTTTCGGGAAAGAAGTATTGCCCTATGACCTCCATGCTCAAATATGCCACGCCTGTACGGAAAGCCGCCTTGCTCAAGTCCGCATGTTTTGAGCAGAGTTCGTGAAGCAGCTTCGTGTCATCGTGCAGCCCGGCAAATTTCCGTGCCAGTTCCTTGTCCTCGTGTCCAGCGATATAATTCCTTATGCCGTCCAAAAGAAAAGACAGGGGCTTCAGTCCATATTTGATATTTCTGCAAGTGTCCCTATAATCAGTCTCATCATCAGCGGATGTCATGTCGGAAAGCGATTCCGCAAGTTTAAGGTTGTCGCTGATGGCATTAGACAGCTTGAACAGGTCGCTGATGATGTCAAACCTTGATTTTTCCATAAGCACCTCTTTATATTTCGATGATACCCTTGAAATCCCTTAACGCAATGACGGCTTTTTCCTCCGCGTCCAGTTTCAGGTAGCGGCGTAATTGCGCCTCGCTGCTGTGTCCGGTGATGGCTTGGATGGACGGAAGGGGTACTCCTGCCTTGTATGCGTTGGTGGCGAAACTCCTTCGGGCTGTATGTGAAAGCAGCATGTCGCAGAACCTGCGTCCGCGTCTGGGGTTGAGCCGTTTCTCGTCAAAACCGCAATCATGCGTCCAGCCGAGCATCAGGCCGATGGTCTTTATAAGTTTGTTCATTTCGTTAGGATGAATCGGGGGCAGCTTGCCGTCATACTTGGCGAGTATCGCCTTCACACGCCTGTCAACGGGGATATAGACTTTCTTGTCTGTCTTCTGCTGGGTGATAAGTATGAACTCCGTGCCTCCTATCTCCGTTATCATGTCCTCGCATATCCTTGAATAGTCGGAAACACGCTGCCCGGTCAGACAGCCTACGATAAATATGTCCCTTGCGTGCTCCAGTGTCCTTATGTGTGTAATCCTGCACTTGGAAAGCTGTGCCAGTTTCTCGTCCTCGTTGATGTCAAGTGATTCAAGCCTCTCTTTTACGGCATCCTTGGTCGAAAGGTCAAGGTCAAGCATCTCTTGTATCTGTTCTGGTGTGAGGTAGATGTTGTCCACCTCCTCCTTTTTCGGCACGAAGTCGGAGTGGCGGAAATCATCGCATCTGGTCAGCTTGTCCTCATAGGCTGCCTTTGCCACCGTGCGTACATCGGTCATGTACGAGTTTATGGCGTTGGGCATCAGCCCCCGCTCTTTCCAGTAACCGACAAGGCTGTTGCGTGTCTCCATCGTCATGTCATCCAATCCGAGTTTGCGGTGCGTCTCCTTTTGGTAGTTGCGGATTTGCCCCACGATGATACGCAAACTTTTGAGATAGGCAGGCGAGACTTTAACGGTGCGCCCTTTCTTGGTACGCCGCCCGGATTCCAGATCTTCTATATAAGAGGTGAGATAATCCACGAACAGCATTCTGCCCTTGGGCTTGACCTCCACAATCTGCATCATCCCGTTGAGCACATCGTGTTTCACGCTCTCGATGATGTTCCTGGCTTCCTTGGGATTGAAGCCGTCAGCCTCGAAAGCCGTCTTAATTCTTGCAAGGACTTGGGCGAACTGCCCGTACTTTATCCCGATGCTTGACATCAGGGCAGACGAGGTGTATTGCAGGGAGCGGTACTTCTCCCATTCAAGCTGCCTGACGGTGAAGCCCGTCACGACTTTCATGTTAGCCTTGCCTGTGCGCACACGGGCATAGATTGAGCCGAAATCCTCTTTTCCTGCCTTGGATGATTTGATGAAGATGAAATCCATACGCGATATATCCTTTGGTTACACGGTGCAAAGGTACAAAATTTATTCTGAAATATGGTATCAAATAGTACCAATATTTTCTAAATCCGTGAAATTTCGTGAGTTTTCAGAACAAATGAAAACATCTGCAAATAACTGATATACAAAGATAATCCATAAAACAGGATTTCACTAAATAGTGTTTATGGATTGTGGGCGACAATCTCCGACATCATCAATGCAACTTCGTGAGGTGTGTAAAATTCTCCGGCTTTCTTACCGGCATTGGCGGCAAAATTGGAGATGAGATATTCGTATATAAAGCCGAGAACATCATAATCCTGAGAGCCGTCTGTCGGAATATCTTTGATAAGGTCAAGCAGGTTTACAATGGATTTTGTCTGCGACCCGGTGTTCTCTCCAAGTTTGGACAACCCGTTTTGTAGAGTATCGAATATACCGGCATAGACTCTTGCATAAGTCGGTTTTATGAAGTGGGTGAAGCGGTTAAGCGCGTCTCGGACACTACCTACAGTAAATACCGTTTCGCGATTAGGGTCAATCCAAGTGGAGAACAAATCATTATAGGCTATGAAATACCCACGCTTGTCCTGGCAGTAAGTAATCATCTCCTCGTTGCCTTCAACAAGATATTGTTTCATATCCGCCTGAGACCATCCTTCAGCACGAAGGTCTTCCACGAGTCTATCGGAGATGAACTTATAGAAGATGAAGCCAAGTATATAGTCCTTATATTCGTTAGCCTCAATCTTCGAGCGCATCTTGTTGGCCGAAGCCCATATTTTAGAAGCGAGTTGCTGCTTATTCATGATTGCTTGGTGCTTTGAATCAAATCTTTTATATCAACGTCCAACAAATCGGCTATCCGGTTAAGTGTAGGCAAATCCGGCTGGATTGTGTTGGTACACCATTTTGATACCGTTGCGACATTCTTGCCAAGTTCTTCAGAGAGCCACTTGCTCGTTCTCTTTTTCTCGCACAGAACTATTTTGAGTCGATTTAGGTCTTTCATTTCAATAAATTTAGATTTGATGCAAAGATAGTAAAATTTAATTAAAACAACAAAGGCACCCGAAAAAATCGGATGCCCTATTATTTCCCAGACAAACCCATGTAATCCTATATTGGTGGGCATGTGATAATAATCATTACATGAGATTATAGCTTTAGGAATCCCAATTCTATTTGTTCTATTGGCCGTTTATACTCCTTTTCCGTTTGAGCAAATCCTTTATTATGATATCGTGTTCTGATTCTTCTAATTTGAGATTCTCATTTTTATCAAAGATTATATCTCCGAATTGAGACCGATAACGATATATTGTCTTAGTATAAATTTTCCATATCGGAGATACATCGCAATGGATTATATGACATCTGTAATATTCATCACCATCCTCTATCTTCACGATGTTGTAAAACGGCACGAAATTGATAATATCACAATCTAAAAGGGCCTCATTTTCTAAGGGTTCTTCGGAGGCATTCAGATGACGCCATGTCCTATTTTGAAGATTATAAGAAATTCGAGCGTAAGCCATTACGATGCAGTCAATCCCTCCATCATTAAGTCTATATGGAAAGACTTTGTTATAAAGATCCTGATTATCGTATCTGTTTGGGAGCTTACATGTGTCATGTGAGAGAAGAATTAACTCGGTATCATTGAATATCAGAGAAGGATTTCTCCATATCTCATTATACGATACATTTGGGTCCAATAGATACTTTTCAACAAGTTTTTTCCCTTTATCTGCCCTTTGAATTAGATTTCTCCCTGTTAAAACTGTCTTCTTTTGAATAGAGATTCCAAAATATTTTTCAAGAAGATGTGGATATTTGTTATACAGCAATGTCTCGATTGATTTTGCCGTTAAGATTACGCATCGTTTGAATCCTACTCGTTTAGCCGTATTATAGAACGAATCAAAACCTTTCTTTGAAATGTCACAAGCCGTCATTAATATAATACAAGCATTCTCCTCTATTTCATTATTCGTTACTATTGAAGTGATAATTTCTTCAATTTTTGCTGGCCCAAGTTCCTTATATCTTTTTACCTGACAATAGCAGGGTTCTCCAGAGGTTGTAACTCCGAATATATCTACACCATCGTCAGCCCCTTCTCCTCCAATTGGATCGAGACGTTCCCAAGAGTACATTACATCAAGTAACTCACGACATAAATCCTCAAAGCGGAAGGGGTCTAAATCTTCAAAATGTAATCTATTAGTTGTTTTCGTAGGATTTTTTGAACTCATATTCCTGACTGTTTCTGTCTATTATAATTAGAAGATTCAATCCCAGTCGTTAAGAGATTCTATATATCTGTCAACGTCAAGGACTGTGACATACTTACTGCGTTTTTCCTGACATTCAGGGCAGGTACAGGTAGCCGATTGAATATGAATCGAGTCACTCACAGGCTTTTCTTCAGACTTCACTTCTTCCATATCACTCGGCTACTTCCTCTTTGAAAGAGTTAGCGGGTTTGAATGCCGGGATATTGTGAGCCGGGATTATGACGGTAGTGTTTTTGCTGATGTTTCGGGCGGTCTTCTCGGCACGGCTCTTTACGATGAATGAGCCGAAACCACGAAGATATACATTTTCACCGTGGGCGAGGCTGTCTTTCACTACGATCATGAATTGCTCCACCACTGATAGAACGGCGGCTTTGTCGATTCCGGTTGTCTTGGCTATCTCGCTGACTATTTCTGCTTTTGTCATAATGTCTGTATTTTGTTTTGGTATGAATATCTAATGATTTATATGCTGGAAGTTTTGAATACAATATCTTCGAGAAGAAAAGGTATGACGCCTATATACATTACACCGTCTTCGTCAGTCCACATTTTGCTGTTGCCGTCAAGGACTACAATTTTTCGGAAAAAATCGCCGGTGTTTTTTAAAGAGAATGTTTCCTGCGCTTTCTTTTCAGGAGTGTCCACATTCAATGCTGACTGGATATATACTTTATCGTTCCCGACATTGACTACAAAGTCAATCTCGTACTGAGACATTTTCCGCTGACCATCCACCGCCTGTCTGAGTTCGACTATGCCGACATCCACGGAGTAACCTCTGCGTACCAGCTCGTTGTATAGCATATTTTCCATGAGGTGAGAACGCTCTTGCTGCCGGAAATTCAGTCTTGCGTTTCTCAATCCGAGGTCCATTGCATAATATTTCTGTATCGTGTCGAAATATTTGCGACCTTTGACGTCCCACCGCTTGGCACACTGAAAAAGATACGCATCTTCCAGATATTCGAGATAATTCCGGACTGTGTTGTGCGAGGGTGCTTTTCCCGATGCGGACCCTGCTGTATTTGAGAGCCTTGTCGGATTGGTAAGAGAACCGACCGAGGAGCATAGCGCATCGACCAGAGGACTCAATATGGTGTCATCCTTGAGTTTGTAGCGTTCCACTATATCCTTTAGATATACATTTGTGAACAACCCTTGAAGATATTTCCGCTTTTCCTTCTCGTCAGATTCAAGCACTGCCAACGGCATTCCTCCATACATCAGATATTCCTCGAAGGCGTCGGCTTTCTCCTTTTCGGTCACGGTAAGGTATTCTGAGAACGACAATGGATAAACTTTGATCTCCGATCCGCGGTCTCTGAAATTCGTCACTATATCCTTCGACAGCATCTTTGAGTTGGAACCGGTGACGTATATGTCAAGGTTCGGACGAGCCATAAGGTCATTAAGAATGTCATAGAATGTCGTATAGAGCATGTCGCGGTCCTCTTCCGGCACCAAAGACTCGTCAATGTCGGCATTTTTAACTTTATAAGACAGTTGTATCTCGTCAATGAGGACATAGAACTTTCTGTCGGCATTGGCTGTACGCTCTATTATATATTCATAAAGGGTGTTCGGATTGCGGTATTTTATATTCGATACACGGTCAAGGTCAATGTTGATGAAATCATCAGCAGCCACTCTTTCATCAATCAGTCTGTTCCGGAACAGATTTGAAAGCAGGAATGATTTACCGGAGCGGCGAATGCCGGTTATAATCTTAACCTTGCCATTCCATCTTTTGGCAAGGAGCTGGTTGAGATAGTCGTTTCTTTCTATAATCATATGTGCCGAAATTATCTATTGACAAGACACTGGCATTTGCCACTATTTTGTCAGTGCAAAGATAATGCTAATTTTTGAATTGACCAAAGTCTCTCCCTTTCGCCGCCTTTTGGCGGCCGAAATTTTGACAAGAAGAAGGCGATGGAGCATCACGCTTCACCGCCTTCTTCACTGATATGGCTATGTTTATGCTCTCTTTCTCTCGGCTATCATCTGCTTGTTGGCGTCGATGATACTTGCTATTTGCTCTGTGTATTCGCAAATGCCATTGGCGAAGGCTCGGCATTGGAGGATTTGGTAATCGTCAAGGGAGATTTCTACGGTGGCTATCTGCTTGGTGCCGATGTAGGCGGTGAGGGTCAGCGTCTTTTCTTTGAGAAAATATTTTGCGGACCCGCAACAGATATGATTGCGCTCTCCGATTTCGTAGTAGTCGTCGATGGTGTCGATGGAGTGGATTTCAATCTCTCCGTCTGTCATAGCCAATCCGAAGTAGCGGGATTTCAGTTCCTCGAACCTTGCTCTGTCTTCAATGGCTTGCTGACGGTCTTTCTCCAACTGCTCCTTTCTGCGCTGGCGGTTGACCTTCTCCACATACTCGTCGTGTGCCTCTTTGAGATTGGTTGGGCAAATATATCTCGGTGACTGAATATCCTTTCCACAACGCTCCAACATCTTGATGTAGTCTATCCACATCTGAGCGTCCTTGACCTTGTAGCCGCTGCGGTTGGCTATTTTGATGCTGTTCCAATAGGTGTCAATGTCCTCTTTGTAGGCTGGTCTGATACAAAGGTATCTGAGCAATTCTATCTCGCTGGATTTCATCAGCGTCTCAGCCTTGGGGTTGGTGAGCAGTTCTTGAAACAGACTCACGGGGTGGATATGGTGGCAACTGCCATTGAAACCGTTGCGCTCGATGGTGTCCGTCACCTTGATGCGCGGATATACCCATTCGTCCGATATGCGCTGAAAGGCTTCATTGTCGCGCCTTATCTCCAATGGTGAGCCAAATGCAAAACTGTCTATATAGGGTCCGAGTGTGCGCTGAAGTCCGACAACTGTTGCATGACCTTTCGGGTCTATCCAATAACTGCCTACCTCCAGATAAGCGGGCTTCGCCTTCATGCCCTTGCGCATTTCAACAATCATCAGGAACATTCTCACAACCTGATAATCGTCCATTGTGGTGATTACGTTGAAATAGGACTTGTCTCGGAATACCCGCTCTTTGGTGTCCTTGATTTCAATGAGTTGTCCACATTCGGGGCATAGGCACATTCCGTTACGGTTCTCCAACCACTCGTGTCCGCATTTCATGCAGGTACACATTCCGGATTTGAGACGGTAGCCATAATGCTTGATGGGTGTTGTTGAGCGCCCACGTCATTTGTGAAGTGGTGAGCGGGCGAAGTCGCCCATTCAGTTCCACTATATTTCTTTCTTTTTGATTTCTCGGTCTCATAGTCTTGGTGTATTAGATGTCGAACAGACTGGGTTGAACATTGATTTCCTCTCCGGCTTTGGGTGCGGTGTTCGGCTTGGATTGAGCCTTCGGTGCTGACTGCCGTCTGATTTCCCGAAGTTGCTCCTCCTTGTACTGCTCCATAGCCTGCTGTTTGAGTTCAGCCTTATCCTCATCGGAAAGTTCCGGCTTAGATACCACGATGTTGCAGTTGATGGGCGTACCTCCGTCCTCGATGCTTTCCTCGTCATAAAAATGCAGGAGGATAGAGAGTACAGTCTGGTCATCTACGACGCACAGACCGCTTCTCTTTATCTCGTTACAGAGATAGTTGATTGCGCTTTCAAGCGACTTCTTCGGATTGGCGAGTTTGATTGCCAATGCGGGTTCTGCGATGCAACGCTCCTGGAGCATCTGCTGCATTGCTGCGATTGCAGCGTTGTTTGATTTGGCTCCGGCTTGTTTATTATAAGCGGAGTCGCCTATTCCTTTGGAATTCAGTGTAGCCATATCAGTTGAGTTTTATAAAGTGAGTAACCAATAGATTATCAATAAGGCAGATATTAGGCTTATGACCCAGCCTACACCTCGGAATATCGGTCGGAGAAACACCCACAACACCAATCCGAGTATTGCACCGATTATCCCCACCAACCAAAGGAGAACCCTTTT
>CAZYXN010000036.1:0-22529 GCA_964651105.1 uncultured Muribaculum sp.
AGCTTTAATAGAATATGCAAGAATCATCCGACAATGAAAAGAATAGGAATCCTCTCAGACACCCACAGCTGCTGGGATGAACGATACGCCCGACATTTTGCCGACTGCGACGAAATATGGCACGCCGGCGACATCGGCGATATTTCCATCATTCAACGGCTTGAGGAAATTGCTCCGACAGTGAGGGCTGTCGCCGGCAACATAGACCATGGGACAGTACGGCGCAAATGCAACGAAATCGAAATTTTTGAAGTTGAAGGCGTAAAAGTTCTGCTCACCCACATAGGTGGATATCCGGGAAAATATTTCCCCGGAATAAAACAGATGCTCCGCGACAATAACATAAACCTATTTGTCGATGGACACAGCCACATTCTGAAAGTGATGTTTGACAGCCAATTGAACATTCTGCACATCAATCCGGGAGCCGCAGGCACACAAGGATGGCAACAACAACGCACCCTTGTAAAACTCACTATCGACAATGCCGCCATGAAAGATCTCGAAGTAATCGAATTATCAAAACCCGCCATAAAATAACGTTTTTACCTTACATCAACATGAACCATGCTATTATCACCCCCTTTCTCGCCCTTGCCGGCTGGACAGCTGCAATCAGCGCCTCTCCCCGTTTCACACCCGACCGTCATTTATGGTACGAAGCTCCGGCCATAATCTGGGAAGAAACATTGCCGACAGGAAACGGAAGAATGGGGATGATGCCTTATGGCAATCCCATGCGGGAAAAAATCGTCCTTAACGAAATCAGCATGTGGAGCGGAACGAAAGCTGACTACGACAATCCGAAAGCCTCGGCCAGCCTTCCGGAAATACAACGACTTCTGATTGAAGGAAAAAATGATTCCGCCCAACAGCTCATGTATTCCACGTTCGTGCCAACTATCCCGACATCAGGCAAAACCTACGGCGCGTACCAGATGCTCGCCGACCTGAATATCGACTTCTCCTACCCCTCAAAAAATCTTGAGATAAAAAATTATGTACGCTTCCTTGATCTGCGCGATGCGACCGCCTACACAGAATACTCGGCCGACGGCATTTTTTTCACGCAGGAATGCGGCGTGCCTCGCGGAGAAGAAGTTATGCTGTTTCACATCACTGCTTCATCTCCCGCCGCCATATCTTTCACCGCATCATTGTCACGTCCCGAAAGAGCCTCGCTCTCTTCCGCTGGCCGAGACCGCATCATGATAAGGGGAGCCCTCGAAAGCGGACTTCCCGGAACTGACGGAGTGAAATATGCCGCTGTCGCGGGAATTTCAGCCACAGGGGCAACCTATTCGACATCATCCACCGACTCAACCATTACCCTCACCGATGCCGATGAAGCTTGGATTGTGATCGGAGCGGCCACAAGCTATCTATATGGCGACGCTTACGGAACCAAAGCCGAAGCCGATGTCAACAATGCCATAGCGTCAGGCGCTCTCGGCAAGATACAGTCTGACGGGCAAAAAAATCATGCCGCTCTGTATGACAGGGCCTCAGTCAGTTTCCCTCAAGGAGAAATCGCCACACTGCCCACCGACAGGCGTATCTTGGAATTCAGCAACAAGGAAGACCCCTCTCTGGCTGCATTATACTATAATTATGGCCGATATCTTCTCATCTGCAGCACGTTGCCGGGCGCATTGCCGCCCAACCTTCAAGGGCTGTGGGCCAACGATGTCTCCACCCCATGGAACGGCGATTACCACACCAATATAAACGTGCAGATGAACCACTGGCCCGTCGAGCCCGGCAATCTTCACGAACTCCACCGTCCGCTGATTGACCTTGTCAAACGGTCGGTGGAAAGCGGAAAACACACCGCCAAAGTCTTCTATGGAGACAACGCCCGGGGATGGGTGATGCACATGATGACCAATCCATGGCAATTCACCGATCCGGGAGAACATCCCTCATGGGGAGCCACAAATACCGGAGGAGCATGGCTCTGCGCCCATCTTTGGGAACACTACCTTTACAGTCTCGACCCTCAATATCTGTCAGAGATATATCCGATACTCAAGGGCGCCGCCCAATTCTTCCACTCCACAATGATAAAAGAGCCCAAAAGCGGATATCTGGTCACCGCTCCGTCATCATCTCCCGAAAACACATTTTTCTTCGGTCCCGACTCTGCGGAAATAAGTGTATGCATGGGGCCGGCCATGGACTCTCAAATCATAAGGGAGCTCTACTCCAACACAATCAAGGCTGCCGGAACGCTTGCCGTAGATTCCGCTTTCGCCGACTCTCTCGCCTCCGATTTAAAACTTCTGCCTCCAATTTCCATCGGCAGTGACGGCCGAATAATGGAATGGCTCGAAGAATATCCGGAAACTGACAGGCGACACCGACACGTAAGCCATCTTTACGCATTACATCCCGGCAACGAGATTTCGCCGACATTGACACCTCGCCTCGCTGAAGCGGCCCGGAAGACTCTTGACGAGCGAGGCGACGGAGGCACCGGATGGAGCCGTGCATGGAAAATAAATTTCTGGGCGCGTCTGGGCGACGGAAACCGGGCCTATTCATTGTTCAAGTCGCTTCTGACACCGGCTTACACTCCCGGCGATACTCGGCATAGAGCCGGCACGTTTCCCAACCTCTTCTGTTCTCACCCGCCGTTCCAGATGGACGGAAACTGGGGCGGCGCGTCAGGAATAGGCGAGATGCTCGTGCAAAGCCACGAGGGATTCATCAATCTCCTTCCCGCCCTCCCCGACGCGCTTGCTGAAGGCTCCCTCCGTGGATTCAAGACCCGTGGAGGCGCCACCATCGACCGGATGGAATGGAGCGGCGGCCATGTGACGCGTCTGGCATTGATTGGAGGGCCGCAGGAAAACATACGGATTCTGACTCCTTCCGAAACAGGCTCAATCCTTATCAACGGCATCTCAGCCAAGCCTGGCCGCTTCATAGATTTAAAACTTAAAGAAGGGGAAACGGCTGAAATTTTGTTCAAGTAATCTTTTTTATGTATCTTTGTGGACTTTAAATAATCCATTTAGATACATTGACATCAATATGGCACAACAAGAAGACCAATTTAAGAAGATAGTATCTCATGCCAAAGAGTATGGCTTCGTATTCCCGTCAAGTGAAATTTACGACGGTTTGTCGGCTGTTTACGATTACGGCCAGAACGGAGTCGAGCTCAAGAACAACATAAAGCGTTACTGGTGGGACGCAATGACTCTCCTGCATGAAAACATCGTCGGCATCGATTCAGCAATATTCATGCACCCGACCATATGGAAAGCGTCAGGACACGTTGACGCTTTCAACGACCCGTTGATTGACAACAAGGACTCCAAGAAACGCTATCGCGCAGATGTCCTTATCGAAGAGGCTATCGCCAAAATTGATGACAAAACAGAAAAAGAAGTAGAGAAAGCCCGCAAGCGTTTCGGTGAGTCTTTCGATGAAGCTCTTTTCCGGCAGACCAATCCTCGCGTGACAGAGCATAAGGCCAAACGCGACGAGCTGCACGAGCGCTTCGCCAAAGCGATGAATGACAATAACCTTGATGAACTTCGTCAGATTATAATCGATGAAGAGATTGTCGACCCGATTTCAGGCACGAAAAACTGGACCGAGGTGCGCCAGTTCAACCTCATGTTCCGTACCGAAATGGGTTCCACCGCCGATGGGGCGATGACCGTTTATCTGCGTCCCGAAACTGCTCAAGGCATATTTGTAAATTATCTGAACGTGCAGAAGACCGGCCGCATGCGCATTCCGTTCGGTATAGCCCAGATCGGAAAGGCTTTCCGCAACGAGATTGTCGCACGTCAGTTCATTTTCCGTATGCGTGAGTTTGAACAGATGGAGATGCAGTTCTTCGTACGACCGGGACAGGAGCTTGAATGGTTCAACAAATGGAAGGAAACACGTTTGAAATGGCATAAGGCTCTCGGACTCGGCGACAAGAAATATCGATATCATGACCACGAAAAATTGGCCCATTACGCCAACGCGGCAACCGATATCGAATTCGAGATGCCGTTCGGATTCAAAGAGGTCGAAGGAATACATTCACGTACCAATTTCGACCTGTCGCAACACGAAAAATTCTCAGGCAAGAAGATTCAATACTTCGATCCCGAATTGAACGAAAGCTATACTCCGTATGTCATAGAGACCTCAATCGGAGTAGACCGCATGTTCCTTTCAGTGTTATGCTCAAGCTATGAGGAACAAGCGCTTGAAGGAGGCGACACCCGTGTCGTGCTGCATCTGCCCGCAGCCCTCGCGCCAGTAAAATGCGCCGTGATGCCGTTGGTTCGCAAAGACGGACTTCCTGAAAAAGCACGCGAAATCGTCAACGACCTCAAGTTTGATTTCCCGACACACTACGAGGAAAAAGATTCAATCGGAAAACGTTATCGCCGACAGGATGCTATCGGAACCCCGTTCTGTGTTACCGTCGACCATCAGACTATTGAAGACGGAACAGTAACCCTTCGCGAGCGTGACTCAATGGAGCAGAAGCGCGTGGCGATATCCGACCTTCACAAACTCATCCATGACACCGTAAGCATCAACTCTTTATTACGCAAACTCGGATAAACACACGAAAACATTATACAAAACCATTTATGAAATTACGCAAGTTATTTATCGCGGCGGTAGCTGTCATGGGATTATCATCTCTGACATCATGCAACTACAATTCACTTGTCGAAAAGCAGCAAGCAGTGGATCAAAGCTGGGCTGAGGTAGAAAACCAATATCAGCGCCGTGCCGATCTGATACCCAATCTTGTCTCGACAGTTAAAGGTTACGCCGCCCACGAAGAAGGCACATTTACAAAAGTCACTGAAGCACGCGCTAAAGCGACATCGGTGACCATTGACGCTGACAACCTCAATGAAGAGACTCTGGAAAAATTCCAGAACGCTCAGAACGAACTTACAGGAGCATTGAAATCCCTGTTGGCGGTAAGCGAGGCATATCCCGATTTAAAGGCCAACGAAAACTTCAAAGACCTGCAAGTCCAGCTCGAGGGTACTGAAAATCGTATCGCGGTCGCTCGCGGTCGCTATACCGAATCCGTAAAGGATTACAACACCTCAATCAAAAAATTCCCCACAATGATATATGCGGGATGGTTTGGGTTCTCTCCGAAACCGCAATTCAAAGCGGCTGCCGGGGCAGAGACCGCTCCGGTCGTTCAGTTTTAAATTTTGGTTTAGATGAAGAAATTCCCTTTTTTCGCATTGATATTTGCCATGTGTGTTGCCGTCGTTTCTTGCAAGGACGAAGAAGAGACATGGGAAAAATATAAAGATTGGCGTGAAATAAACAATGCCTGGCTCAAAGAACAGGAAACGCTCACTGTCGATGGAAAACTTTTTTACGAGAAGCTCACCCCCAGCTACGACAAGGGCAACTTCATTCTCGTTCACTGGTTCAACGACCGTGAGAAAACAAAAAACAACCTGTCGCCTTACTACACTTCGATTGTCGATGTCAAGTATATCGGCCGTCTGTACAACGACGTGCCCTTCGACTCAAGCTACAATAACACCACATATGGCGACTCCATTTTCCGCACAAAAGTAAGCAGCGTAATCGCCGGATGGACTGCAGTGCTTCAGGAAATGCATGTAGGCGATTCCGTAGAGATTGTTGTTCCTTACCAGTCGGCCTATGGAGCTTCATCATCAGGCATAATTGATCCTTACAGCAACTTGAAATTCAACATCAAGTTGGTTGACATCCCGTATTGGGAAGCAAAGCCGTAATACAATAACAATAACCCCCTTAATTTTTTTAACTCAACCTTTTTATCTATCTTATGTGTGGAATAGTTGGATATATTGGTTCTCAGCAAGCCTATCCCATTCTAATAAAGGGATTACACCGATTGGAATACAGAGGTTATGACAGTGCGGGAGTTGCGTTAATCAACGACAATGACAAACTCCATGTCTATAAAACCAAAGGAAAAGTAAACGACCTTGAAGCTTTCTGCGAATCAAAGGATATCTCCGGAACTCTTGGAATCGCTCATACACGGTGGGCCACTCATGGCGAACCCAACGACATAAACGCGCATCCCCAGTTCAGCCCGAGCGGAAAGATTGCGATTGTCCATAACGGAACAATCGAAAACTACAGCGTGCTAAAGCAAGCGCTTGAAGAACACGGTTGCGAATTCCGCAGCCAGACCGATACCGAGGTGGTTGTGCAGCTCATTGAATATATCCAGTCAACCAACCGATGCTCCTTGGTCGACGCTGTGCGTGAAGCTCTCAATCAGGTAATCGGGGCATATGCGATAGCTGTGATAGACTCGGAGGATCCCGACACAATCATCGCGGCGCGAAAAAGCTCCCCCCTTGTCATTGGAATCGGCGACGGCGAGACATTCATCGCATCCGACGCGACACCTATCATCGACTACACCAATCAGGTCGTATATCTGCGTGATGACGAGATTGCGATAATCACTCGCAATGAACCGCTGCGCGTAATAACCAACGACAACCAGGACTCAACAATCGACATTCAGACTTTACGTCTGTCAGTGTCGCAACTTGAGAAAGGCGGATATCCCCATTTCATGCTCAAGGAGATTTTCGAGCAGCCCAACTCTATTCTCGACTGCATCCGCGGGCGAATCGTCAACAACGGGACCGAAGTGAAGCTGTCGGGAATAATCGACCATCCCGACCGGTTCATAAACGCCGACCGCATCATAATAGTGGCATGCGGAACATCATGGCACGCTGGCCTTATCGGAGCGCGCATGCTTGAGACCATCGCCCGCATTCCGGCTCATGTCGAGTATGCCAGCGAATTCCGTTACAGCAACCCGGTAATAACCCCGCGCGACATCGTGATGGCGATTTCGCAGTCCGGCGAGACCGCCGACACCCTCGCCGCGATAAAGCTTGCCAAAGAAAAAGGTGCTTTTGTCTACGGCGTGTGCAACGTGATCAGCTCTTCTATCGCCCGTGAAAGCGATTCAGGCACATATATCCACGTCGGCCCGGAGATTGGGGTCGCTTCCACTAAAGCGTTCACCGGACAGGTTACCGTGCTTGCAATGCTTGCCCTCGCCATAGGCAAGCTTCGGGCCACAATATCCGACAGAAAAGTGGCTGAAGTCGCAAACTCGATTCTCGAACTGCCGAAACTCATTAAAAAGACGCTGAAGCTCAACCCGCAGATTGAACGCCTCTCTTCAATATTCACCTACGCCCACAACTTCCTTTATCTCGGACGAGGTTACAACTATCCGAGCGCGCTTGAAGGGGCGTTGAAACTAAAAGAGATCAGTTACATTCACGCCGAAGGATATCCTGCCGCTGAAATGAAACACGGCCCCATCGCGCTTATCGACCGGGAGATGCCTACCGTGTTCATCGCGCCCACCGACGAGCTGCATGAAAAGATTATCTCCAACATACAGCAGGTGAAAGCTCGCGGAGGCTCGGTAATCGCCATTGTGACGGAAGGCGACACGACAATCCCTGAAATTGCCGACCACACTCTGGAAATACCAAGAGTGCCGGAATGCATTTCTCCGATTATCGTATCGATACCTTTGCAATTGCTCGCCTATCACATTGCGGTCATGAAAGGATGCAATGTCGACATGCCACGCAACCTGGCGAAATCGGTTACTGTCGAATAACTTACATAAACGGCAAAAATCGACAATCATTTTTTTGCCGTTTATGTTTGCTTATTTAAGATAAAGTTTATAACTTTGCACCACTAAATCTTGCGCACGTGGCGTAATTGGTAGCCGCGCTAGACTTAGGATCTAGTGTCTGACGACGTGGGGGTTCGAGTCCCTTCGTGCGCACAACGAGGAAAATCCGCCGGATTTTCCTCGTTTTCATTTTACCCACCCCGTCACATTAGCGATTAACTTGGGTCAGTTGCAAAACCGGCACATGGACTGTGAAAGACCATGACGAAGTAGTCGTTAACCTTGACCCTTCAAAAACAACGGTCAATGTCGATACGGCATCTTTGTCCCTCAGCTATGCAAATCTTACCGACGCGCCACAGGACTCGCTTAACACAATCAAAGATCGTGTTGCAGCTAATATCTCAGATGTCATTAAGCCTATGCTTGCCGGAAGGACACAGAAGATACACGAATTCGATGATGTAAAAATAAAGGGTAACACCATGTATCTTGAAGTCGATCATAGGAAAATGATATTTACAAAACAGTAAATAGTTTATTTTACCTACATAACCATATAGGGTGATTGGATTCTGTCCGACCACCCTATATTATACTATATGGCTGACACATTCATAATCAGCAGATTCCCGACACCCAATCCACCCGGTTAAAAAATTTTCATGGGTTGCGATAATTTGTACATACTTTGTGTCAAATTATGTATTATCTTTGCTGTCGCTATGAAAAACACTCGAATCAATACCAGATTGCAGCTGCGCGTCCCTTCGCGGTTCCGCTCGGATTTAGGAGCATTGCTCGATTGCGTTGACTTATGCCGGCAAAAGTCAGCGCTTAAAGCGGCAACGCCCCTCACTGCGGACTGTAAGAGCGCTCTGAAGCCTGACGCGTGGCGGCGATATTGTTTCGACAGATTGCGGATGCAGATGGAGTCGCCCGATACTTCGCTAAGTTCCTTTATGGATGACTGCTTGAATCGGCTCTCCGCCCTCGCAAGGTGGAAACCGCCAACACGAAGCCGTGGTTTTGTCAGAAATGGCGTAGCGATTCGAGCCGCCCATCTCCCCAGGGAGCCTGACCCGTAGGCGGCCGTTAGCCAGATCGGGCCCGTCTGGCTGATTGCCATCCTCCATGAAAAAATCAGTCCCGTTGATAATCGGCAAGAGCGATTTCTTGCATGTTGTCAGCGGAACTCGGTCATGCCGCCTTATTCCACAAATGGCGCCGTTCCTTTCTGTTCGGCCATGCGGCTCGCGTCATTGAGATTCTTGAAAGATTCCCCCGACGGAAAACCGTAGACGGCTTGTACATCTCCGAGATCCCGTCATGATTTTCTCTTAATTTGATGCAAATTCCAAAATAATTTTAGTATATTTGAGACTATGTTTCCCGGGAAGCCCAGAGGGGCAATCGGTGGGCGACAGAATATTATTAATTAAGGCGTTCTACGTCTTATCTTCTTCGTTTTGGAACTTCGCAACTTCACAAGCATCAAGAAGATATGACAACAAGGGCGTCTACGTGATGTAGTCATGCATATTCCGCCGGGAGGCGAAGCCTGATTATATCGGCGTGGGCTTTCCGTGTTGTCTATCCATGATGCAAGGCAATGCGAAGGCCTCAAAACGGTGGATAGACCATGAGGCTTCACGCCTTTTTGCTATGTAACCGTCTCTTATGGAGCCTGCAGAGACACACGAATACTTTATGTACAAAAAATTTTTACTCTTAATCGTATCATGGATTTGTTCGTGGCACACACTTAATATGTATGCCGCCGAAGCTAAATTCTCATTCAATGGTATTAATTACCGAATTGCCAACCCTGAAACAAACGATTTCTGCAATTTAATCAAGCCAAACACTGGAGAAACTTATGCCGGGGATATTGAAATTCCTGATTCAATAGAATATCAAGGCAAAAAATATTCGGTTTTCGTAATTGACGAATCAGCCTTTAACGGATGTGGAGAGTTGACATCCATAACCATCCCGCAAACAGTTGGACTTATATATCAAAAGGCGTTTAACGGATGCTATAAGTTGAAAAATGTAACATTTAAAGACAAACAATACGCAACTGCAATTCAATTTCTTAACACCGCGAATTCAGGAGAATACTGGATTGCATTTAAAGACTGTCCGATTGAAAATGTCTATCTTGGCAGAGAACTGGATTTGAAAGGAAGAGCATATAGCCCATTCAGGGAAAACTCATCAATACGAAAATTAACAGTAGGCCCCTACGTAAATACACTTCCAACCTACTCCTTCAGAAATTGCACGTCATTAACTCAACTGATCGTTTCAGATGGAAAATCTCCTATAAACGGATCAAGTCTTTTTGTAAATGCGCCTATTGAAGATGTTTATCTGGGAAGATCAATTGAGACATCTGGCTTTCAGACCTCTTTAAAAACAGTTATCTGCGGAGAATCATTAAGTGAAATTCCGGCATCTCAATTTCGCGGATGCTCAAATCTGACTAATATAACATTGTCAGGGAAACTAACTAAAATCGGAAGTTATGCCTTCTCAGAATGTTCAAGCTTGACTTCACTGAATCTACCGGATGGAATCGTTGAAATTGCTTCATATGCATTTAATAATTGCTCAGGTTTAGAACAAATTACCATCCCAAAATCTACAACGGCCTTATCTTATGCTTTATTTTATGGCTGCACTAATCTGACAAGCGTTAGTCTACATGATAAAATAACTGAAATCAATGATTGGGCATTTTTTAATTGTGAAAATTTATCAGAAATAACGATGCCCCAAAATTTAACCAGAATTGGGAATAGTGCGTTTGCAAATTGCCGCAGCATAGTATCGTTAAGCATTCCCAATGGAGTAACAAACCTTGAAAATTCAGCGTTCTCAGGCTGCAATAATCTGAAAAGCGTCACAATGCACTCCAAAATCATGAGAATCGGAAGTTATACTTTCAAGGATTGTTCCAATTTAGAGATAACGGAACTACCTTCAATGTTAAACACGATTGGATCCGAAGCGTTTGCCGGATGCTCTAAAATTTCGGAAATCAATATTCCGGTTTCAGTCAATACGATTGGAGATAAAGCATTTTATAAAATGTCAGCCAAAATAAAACTGCATTCATGCCTCTCAATTGAAAATCCGAACAATTCATATGTTTGTTTATCTGGTATTGACAACAATAGTATTGTATATGCCCATCGACCGGAAAAAGAGGGCATAGAAAAATATTGGAGCGGAAATACTATTTATTTTGAAGATACTGACTTGACATCTTCGGAAGAATTACTGGCTGGTGTGGATTTCACTTTAAACAGTTCATCTGAGAATCTATCTTTCCCAATTAAAAATATAACATGTGAGATGCCTAAAAACAACAGCCTAAAACCAACTATTACACCTTTGGGCTCTACATCATATACCATTAGAAACCTCCAGCCGGATGAAATATACTATGTTCATGTTTCCGATCAAGACGGACAACACACCTATGCTTTCAAGACCAAAATGCCGACAGTTAATTTCAAAGAGTCGTCAATAAGAACCCAAACAAAATTAGGAGGCACAATTACCGCAAGCAAGGATGAATCAATCGAACCCTCCTGCTTCATTCTTGGAAAAGAATGCAAAAACGGACAGGCAACAGTTGTCTCCGGATTAATACCCGGCAATTCGTACTCTCTTACGGGCTATGCCGATTATAATGGTAAAATATTTAATGCAAAAAATACCATACACACAACTACCATAGGACTTATGCCGAAAATCACTTGCACTGCGACACCAACAAAACTGATTTTTACAGGAAGTTATCAAAAGGGTGATGCGACAGTTGAAAAGTTCGGTTTCACATCCTCCAACACTAAAAACGACTTTGACGGCAATATGTCAATGACCATTTCCGGTCTTGAACCGGGAGCATCATACACGGCATATTTTGGAGTCAAAGTTGCAGAAAATTATTCTCCATACCGCGCCTCACTTTATGGGACTACTGCCGATGTGACTTGGAGTGAAGGCGACTTTACCGCAACTTCAACAAAAAGTGTCAGACTTCGGGTGGCAACCAACTGCGATGCAGAAACAGGCACAGGCATTGAATGGCGGCGCAACGACGCTCCCGACAATGTCAAGTCGACTTATGTGGCATGCCCTGTGGTCGACGGCATTCTTGTCGGCTCGCTGCGAAATTTAAACCCCGATGTATATTACAAATTCCGCCCTGTATATGAGACTTCGAACGGGACAAAATATTACGGTACTTGGGCCGGATTCTATTCAGGCGACGCAAGTGTTTATTTTGACCCTGAGGTTCGCACCCTCGATGACATCGAGATATTTGAAAACAGCGCTCTTGTGGCAAGTTACGTAATGCCCGGAAGTGACGATATCAAGCGACAAGGCATCCAATATTGGAGAAAAGGGACAACCCAAGGACGCGCCGACGAAAGAATGGAGCTTATCACTTCCGGAATAAAATCAACCGTAACATTACCTGATTTATTTGCCGGGACGGAATATGCATATCGCGCCTTCGCCGAAACGGCTTCAGGTACAATTTACGGAGATGAAAAAAGTTTTGTGACAAAAGGCACTTCGGGAATAGACTATATCATTTCCAATGAATCAGAAAAACTGTCAATTGTCCTCAAGGAAAATCCGGCAAAAGGTCAGATCCAATTCTCTATCAACGGCTCGACAGAATCCATATTTGAAGTTTCATTGTTATCTATGTCAGGAAATATAATCCGGCATGAGATGCGCGATGCAAGTTCAGAATGGATGATTCTTGATGCGAATTGCAGCTCAGGCATATATCTGCTGATGGTAAATGATGGAAAAACATGCGCTTCAACACGTGTAATCATTATGAACTGACAATTAATACCAATATTATCTTGAGCATGGTCAAAGCATTTGGCTGCTTTGACCATGCTTTTTTGTTTTCACTCTGATTACTTAAAAGAATTTAAAGCGGCAGGAATGTTGGCTATTTTTACTATATTTGCGGATATATATTATTATCAATAATCGATTTATCCCATTATGAAGACTAAATTCTTAGCTCTATTAATAGCCTTGATGGTAATGCCTGTCCTGTCGGCGTGCGGTGACGACGACAATGATTTCAATCCCAACAAATTTGGCAACAACTCATTGCGCTCCTCCCAATGGACAGGAACATTGACAAAGAGATATGATGTCGGCACGATACAGAAAGACCGCGTAGCCTCCTGCGGCATGTTTTTCGACAGCAAAAAAGGCGGTGAATTCAGTTGCCAGTGGACCGACACATATGAAAAGACCGACAAAGTCGCTTTCTCCTATAAAGTCAGCGGCAAGTCTATCACCTTCACCTGCTCGGAAGCGATTCTCTCAGGCGAATACATAGTCCTGGAATACTCGTCAACAAAAATGAAACTGGCGAAAGGCACAGGAAGCTTCGGTTCAGACAACTATTATCTGGACTTAACCCGCGTAGGCTCCAACTAAATCACCTCCATATCGGCAAGAAGCCGCTGGCGTACAACCTCATACATCACCACTCCTGCAGCCACCGACACATTGAGCGAGCCGATGTGTCCGAATTGCGGTATGCTCACGAAGGTATCACAAAGTTTCAGCGCTTCAGGCGAAATTCCGGTATCCTCGGCTCCCATCACAATAGCCACAGGCACAGTATAATCCGACTGAGTGTAGTTGATATCGGCTTTCTCCGACGCGGCGACAATCTTGTAACCGTTCTCTTTCAGAAAACGCAAAGCTCCCGTCACGGAACGCTCACGGCATACCGGCAGATGCAAAAGCGCGCCCGCCGAAGTCTTTACCGCGTCTCCGCCGACCGACACGCTGCCCCGCTCCGGAATCACGATAGCATCCACTCCGGCGCATTCACACGTTCTCGCTATCGCTCCGAAGTTCCTGACATCGGTTATTCCGTCAAGCACGACAATGAAAGGCAGCATTCCGTCCTCATAAAGCTGCGGCACGATATTGTCAAGGCGGTGATAGGTTACCGCTGAAAGCAATGCGATGACTCCCTGATGGTTCTTACGGGTTATTTTGTTGAGTTTCTCCACCGGGACTCTCTGCACAAGAATCTCATTGTTTCTCAACACACCGAGCAACTCTTTGCAAAGTTCCCCCTGGAAATCCTTTTTGATTAAAACTTTGTCGATTTCCTTACCGGCCTCAACAGCCTCCATCACGGCACGGATGCCGAAAATATACTCATTAGATTCCATCTCTTATATTAATTCAAATTTAACAACGAACGGGCGTTGGCTCGCGCCGCCTCATCGACAGTCGATCCGCTAAGCATCACGGCAAGCTCGTCGACCCGCTCTTCTGGAGTCAATATTTTTATTCTTGTGTGAGTCGACGTTTCGTCATCCTCTTTATATACCTTGTAATGGGCGTTTCCTTTAGATGCCACTTGCGGAAGATGGGTGATGGCGGTCACCTGGATGTTTTCTGAAATAGACTTCATCAGCTGCCCCATACGGTTGGCCACATCGCCGGAAACTCCGGTATCCACCTCGTCGAAGATGATTGACGGCAATTTCATCTTGGTCGCTACAATAGCTTTTATCGACAGCATCAATCGCGAGATTTCACCGCCCGAAGCAGTGCCGCCCACAGGCATAAGCTGCTGGTTCTTATTAAAGGCGAAGAGCAGTTCGACTTTGTCCATTCCGGTCGGAGTCAATTCCCCCGAAACGACGCTCACTTTCACCTGGAGATTCTTCATGCCGAGCGGCATCGCGGTTTCACGAAGCGTCTCTTCAAATCGCAAAGCCTCCTCCCGGCGGCGCGCCGACAGCTGCATGGCGAGTTCTTTGGCCGAAGCCTTCGCTCTGCGAGCCTCCTTCTCAAGCTCTTCGACAGTAAACGAGCTGTTTTCGAGCTGTTCCAGTTTCTCGCGGAAAGATTCACGCAGTTCTATCAGCTGCTCCACAGTGTCCACCCGATGCTTCTGTTCCAGCGAGTATATGGTATTCAGCCGCTCCTCGATAGCGTCGAGTTCATCGGGATCGGCCTGCAGGTTATTGTCATAGGCGGTCAGAGTCTCCGCTATGTCCTGAATCTCTATACGGGCCGACTCAAGACGTTCCGATATGTTGTCGCTGTCCTCAAGGATTCGGGCAAGCTCCGCGCAATATCCCGAAGCGTCGCCGAGCAACGACAGCACATTGTCGGCCCCGTTTGTCAATGCGTCCAGGGCGCCGTTGAGCGTGAGCTTTATATCTGTCATATTTGACAGCACGTCGCGGTCATGCTCAAGCTGCTCCTGCTCCCCGGCTTTAAGCTTAAGTTCGTCAAGCTGCTCAAGCTGAAACCGCGTGAAATCCTCGTCGCTGCGGTTCTGCTCGATTTTTTTCTTTGTCTCATGAAGCCGCTTCACGGCATTCCGGTACACATGATACCGCTTGGCGTAATCTCTCAGAAGCTGCGCGTTGCCGGCAAGATTGTCGATAATCTGCAACTGGAACTCGGAAGAGGTCAACAACTGGTTCTGGTGTTGCGAATGGATGTCGACAAGATGCATGGCCACATGCGACAGGAGGTCGAGTGTGACAGGCGAGTCGTTGATGAAAGCGCGCGAACGTCCTGCGGGCGCTATCTCACGCCTGAGGATGCATGTCGCGTCATCCCATTCGATATCATTAGACAGGCAAAATTCCTTTAATGCCGGATAGGCGGAGACATCAAACGTCGCCTCGATAACCGACTTCTTTCCCGAGTCGCGAACAGCCTTCAGGTCGGCCCGCCCTCCGAGAATCAACGACAAGGCTCCGAGCATAATTGACTTTCCGGCTCCGGTTTCCCCGGTAATGATATTGAACCCGGAATGAAAATCGATGTCCACCGTGTCGATTAACGCGTAATTGGATATATATAGAGATTTCAGCATCGTTGGTTATTTGTTAACACCGCGTTTTATCATTTCAAGCCGCGTAGTCTCCACAGGATAAATGGAGTAAAGCAGTTCATACACGCCCTCACGCTCATTCTGAGGAGACTTTGTATACAGATTCACAAGCTCGTCAAGCTTTGCGTCCTTAAACATAGAGAGTCCTACCGACATAGGCGCCTGGGAAAACACCTCCTTAAGTATTCCGAGAGATTCAGTGATTGCAGCTCGCCCTTTAGCCGGGCTGACCGACATTTCGTCAAGCCCCTTCCTGTGATACGCATAAGTGAGATCGCGCAGCTTCGAGGTCGCCGGATCGGTAAACGCAGAGAGCACCGCGCTGCGGTTCTTGTTGTCCTCAAACGCTTTCCATCCGCTCTCGCCCGACGACTGAGCCATCTGGACAACCTTCTGCAACTCCTGAAAGAACGGTTCTCCGCCACGCGGAGAGAAACTGTCGAAGTCCATCGCAAGAATCAGATATACGTAAAAATTGATTATTGCCGTAAGATTTCCCTCCATGGAGTTTTCCGAAAATACAAGAGGCTCCCCCTCGCGATATTCAAAATCCACTTTAGTGTCTTTGAAATTTATGAGAGTCGTCGTGTAGGAAGTGTTATATACCGGACGCGACGACTGCACCTGCAAATCGCCCGTCATCTTGTCGTCGGCATACTCCTTGATTGTGAAAAACAGTTTACACTCAATCTTTTCATTGGGTGAAATCTGCGCCTGCGACCACTTGCGGGTATTGACATAATCAGCGATAGCCGACTGCAACGTTTCAAATATCGAAGTATTGGTTCCTCCAACCTGAGAATAGTCGACCGTCACCTGACAATTCAGCTCTTGACCGCGACCGCTGAAAAAAGCCATCACAATCATTATCGAGAAGAGAGCGCGCCGCATCATAATGTCGCAATTGTATCAAGGATGTCAGCGGCCACCTCGGCTTTTGTCTTCATCTCAAAAGGCAGCGTGCGGCCGTCGGCAGTATAGATTGTAATCTTATTGGTATCGGTTCCGAAGCCGGCGCCCGCGTCACGCAATGAGTTAAGCACGATAATGTCGAGATTCTTAGAGGCAAGCTTACCTTTTGCGTTGACCGCTTCATTGTCGGTTTCAAGAGCAAATCCGACCAGACATTGTCCCGGACGCTTCGACGCGCCGAGAGTTTTCGCGATATCGGGATTTTTGACAAGTTCGATGACAGGGACATCATTCCCCTCACGTTTTATTTTTTTGTCATATGTGGAAGCGGGAGCGTAATCAGCGACCGCCGCGCACATGATGGCAATGTCAGTGTCGGAAAAACGGGCCTCGCAGGCCTCAAGCATCTGTCTTGCCGACTCAACCTTCACTATCTTAATCGACGGATTGGACACTTTAATGCTCACCGGGCCGCTCACAACAGTGACATCAGCGCCGCGCGAGGCCGCCTCTTCAGCAATGGCATAGCCCATCTTTCCCGAACTATAGTTGCCTATAAATCTCACCGGGTCAATTTTCTCATATGTCGGGCCGGCGGTGACAAGGAGTTTCTTACCGGCAAGCGACTGCCGCTTTTCAAAAAAATCCTGAAGGACTTTCACGATATTTTCAGGCTCTTCCATGCGCCCCTTGCCCACGAGATGGCTGGCAAGCTCGCCAACGGCAGGCTCGATTATATGATTTCCGTAGCTTCTAAGCAGCTCGATGTTACGGCATGTCGACGGATGAGCCATCATGTCAAGATCCATCGCCGGAGCCACGAACACGGGAGCTTTTGCGGAAAGATATGTGGTGACAAGCATATTGTCGGCGACACCGTTTGCCATTTTCCCGATAGTCGACGCTGTAGCCGGAGCGATAACCATCGCATCGGCCCACAACCCTAAATCCACATGGCTGTGCCACTCTCCGGTATTGGCGGTGAAAAACTCGCTTACCACCGGCTTGCCGCTGAGAGCCGACAGAGTGACGGGAGTGATAAACTCTTTGGCTGACGGGGTCATGACAACCTGAACTTCAGCTCCCGCCTTTATCAGCAACCGCAACAGGAAGGCCGATTTGTAGGCGGCTATGCCGCCGGTTATTCCGAGTACTATATGCTTACCTTTCAACATCGCTGTATATTTTATTTGAGCCGCATTCTTATGCGGGTTATAACCTGCTTAGTGTTTTCGGCAAACTCGCCCTGCATCATCCAGCTGTAATAACTTGGCTCGCGGGCAAACACCTTTTCAACCTCCTGCCCTTTGTATTTACCGAAATTGAACACTTCCTTTCCGGCCTCGTTGAAGATAATGCGCCCCATGAGGTCGGCGTTCTTGTTCATGGTCGAAAATTCGGCAAGATACGCGATATCGTTCTTAAGCGAGGGATAACGGTCAAGCTGGGCTTTAAGCACCTCATATGTCGCACGGGTGTCGGCATTTGCCGAATGAGCGGCCTCAAGGTCTTTGCCGCAATAGAATTTGTAGGCGGCGACAAGAGTGCGCTGTTCCATCTTGTGGAAGATATTCTGAACGTCGACAAAATTATGACGAGCCATATCGATGTCCACTCCGGCATTGGCAAATTCCTGCATCAGAAGAGGCACATCAAAGCGGTTGGAATTGAACCCCGCAATGTCACATCCAAGAAACACCCGCGCAAGCTCCTTGGCGACATCTTTAAACCTGGGGCACTTCGCCACATCCTCATCAGTTATATGATGCACGGCTGTGGCTTCGGCTGGAATCGGCATTTCCGGATTTATACGCAATGTCTTTTCCTCCTCTTCGCCCGAGGGCATGACTTTTATATAAGAAATCTCTACGATTTTATCGCGCAGTATATTGACACCGGTAGTTTCAAGGTCAAAGAACACTATCGGCTTTTTCAATTGCAATTC
This sequence comes from uncultured Muribaculum sp., assembly GCA_964651105.1. Taxonomy (GTDB): domain Bacteria; phylum Bacteroidota; class Bacteroidia; order Bacteroidales; family Muribaculaceae; genus Muribaculum. Next base: position 18,469 of record CAZYXN010000036.1, read on the forward strand.
CATTTAAGAATCGGGACTTTAAGTTTAGAAGTCAGTGACAGTCATCGGCATAAGCAGCATAAGCAAATCATCGCCCGCGCCCTCTTCCTTAGTCGGCAGGAACACTCCCGGACGGCTCGGATCAGACAGCTTGATTACCATATCGTCGGTCGACAGCGTGCTTGTTATCTCAATCAGATAAGGGGCGCTGAATCCTATCACCATCTCCCGGCCTGTAAATTCACACAACACCTCTTCACGGGCCGAAGTGCAGAAATTGTTGTCGGCCGCGCGAAGCGTCATCTTGTCAGGCTCGATTTTAAACTTGACAAGACCGTGTCCCGGGTCAACAAAGACTGCCACACGGCGGATGGCGTTGAGGAACTGATGGCGGTCGACTGTGAGCACATAAGGATTGTCAACCGGAATCACACGGTTATAGTCGGGGAAAGAACCCTTGATGAAGCGGCATGAGAACTTATATGACGCAGTCTGGAATGTCGCGCTTTTCGGGGTCACGGTAATGTTGACCTCCTGCTCCTTGGCAAACACATTTTTCAGAACCGCAGCCGGTTTTACGGGAAGGATAAAAGAGCCTTCATGGCCGGGAGCGGTCAGGCTGTTGCGATAACGCACAAGTTTACGGGTGTCGGTAGCCACGAATGTAATTGAATCGGGCTTTATGTCCCACAGAATACCCATCATCTGCGGACGCAAGTCGTCATTTCCGACGGCAAACAGGGTGTTGTCGATGCCTTTAAGCATCTGATCGACAGGATAAACAAACGAGAATGTGGCAGCATCCTCTTCGGCAGATTCATTTGACGGATACTCGTTGCCGTTGAGAGCGATGAAACTGTAATTACCGTTGCTGTAATTGATTTCAACCGACAGGTTATTGTCGTCGATTGTGAATTCAATGCCTTGGTCAGGCATCTCTTTGAGAAGGTCGACCAAACGGCGCGCGTCGATACAGAACTTGCCGCCGCCTTCCGAGTCCATCACCTCCAAATGAGCGACCAGCGTATTCTCCAGATCCGATGCCGTAACAGTCAATGAATTATCGTTAAGCTCGAAAAGGAAATTATTAAGAATCGTCAGCGCGTTCTTAGAGTTAATCACCTTACTCACTGCCGACACGCAGTTGTAAAGAGTCTTGCTTGAGACATTGAATTTCATATGCTATAATTTTATTTTTTATTTATTCTAATTTTATTTATGGTCTACTCCATTTAACTTACAAAAATAGCAATTTCCATCCAAATTACGCCTCTTTTCCACAAGAAACTTTCACCCTCGCCTCAACTTATCAATAAAAAGATTCTGAAAGAATCGTCAGACGCATGCCGCGATGATTCTTTCAGAATCACAACTTTATCTTCAACAGTCCTTATATAATAACCTTAGCTGATTTGTTTCCAATCCTTACAATATACACCCCCTTACGCAGGGAAATTCTCGTTCCATCCCCCTCGTAGACTTTTATACCTGAAGAATTGAAAACTTTAACGCTTTCCGACGCATTTTCAATACATATATCGTTCCCATTTATACGTATATAAAAATCGGCTTCCTTTAAATCAGCAATTGAAGAAGACCCACTGAAAACGGTATATGTGTATTTCACTACAGCATCAAAATCATTATTAATACTATGGAATTTAACCGGAATATAAACCGTATATTCTCCCGGAACAAAATTGTCCACAACATAATCTGTCTTAGCTTCATATCCCGGAATATTACTTATAAGACTGACCGTGCCATCCATACCGTCCCCAATATAATATTCTCCTGATTTCAGCATTGCTATCGGAGTTGGTATCCATGATTTATATGCTTCCGCATCAGGGACGTATACCTTTGGAGCAATTAAATCGTGACTATAATATCCGATTCTCGCTGACTTGACAGGAGGCACAAGGCATTTCACAATAGCCTCCTTTAACGGACATTCCGCAAATGCATCCGGACTCATGTTTGTTACTGATGATGGAATTATAATGGATTCAAGACCGCTTTTTGCAAATGCGCTATCCCCAATCACCGACAATGTTTCAGGCAAATAAACCGAAGATATTCCAGAGGATTTATAAAACGCTTTATCCGAAATTTCTGTTATCGATTCCCCTCCATTAATTGTTACCGACCCAATCAAGTCACTCAGCAATCGTGGTGGTATAACTTTAACCTTATTTCCCAAAGACACTTTCAACGACCCGGACATTCCATTACGTAGAGAATGTGATGAGTTGTATCCCGAACTATTTTCCGGAATAATATCAATCGCATTCCAGTTAAGTTCTGTCAATACTGGAAAACTCAAAGCTATCGACATCAAGGCTTCACTTTTCACATTCTCCCCAACCGTCAATTTAGAACATTTGGTACTTATGCCACTATTTCCTATATACTTAGTCGAATTAGGGATAATCAAATCGTCAATTGAGACATCCTCCAATGCAAATTTCCCGATTTTTTCTACTTGCGGAGGTAATGCAGCTATTTTAACATGACTGCGAGCAAATGCACAATCTCCAATTTCTTTTATTGTTGATGACATTGTCACACGGTTGATTCCATTCGCCATGAACAACAGGAACTCAGGCACAACTTCAACACCTTCTTCAAAAATAAAGTCAGCAACCGACATATTTTGACAAAGATATCTCGCATAACCAAGCTCAATAGGCATTTCGTGACTTATTGATTCGTCAATCAGATTCAGTTCATCGCAGTTCCATTTAACCATTCCATTTTTACTCTCATAATTAGCGAAAGCGGTATAACCTATATTCTTTAGCGATTTTGGAATAATTAATTCGGCGATAGGATTACACTCCCCGATTTTTACTTTCGAATTATAATCACTAAAAGCTAACTGGGAAAGCCCCAATACTCCCTCTTTAACAGGCACAATCACGCCAACATCAGCCGACAGTGGTTCCGGGACATAGGAATACGCAACATTATCAATATACCACATTCCGCTTTCCGGTTTATTATGATCCGCCCATTCAGTCTCATCAAATGCCTTCCCGCCTATATATTCAATATTGCCTGATGTCACCACATTATTCAACGTTTTAATTCCATAAAACGCCTTTCGTGGAACCCGCTTCACTTTTTCTCCAAAAATTATAGTTTCAATAGGACATTTATAAAATACAAAAGGATCCAAATCATCCTCATATCTGCCATATTTTGTTCTCTTTATTCCACGCGGGATTCTACAATCTATTGAATTCCATTGTATCTCTTTCAAATTTATGCATCCTCCAAAAGAAGCAAGACCTATACGAGCCAAATTCTCTCCAAAAACAACAGACGAGAGAGAGACGCAATTGGAAAACGCCCCATCAAAATTAGAACCGTCCTCATTTTCGCCATAAGCACTAAAAGCATTACATTCAAATGTCGATTCCTTAAAATACCCTAACTTAATGTCAACCGTTTCATCTCCAAAACATGTTATCATCTCCAATGAATCAGGGAGTTTCAATTCTTTTAAAGACACACAATTTCTGAATGCAGAGGCTCCTATCTTTTTCAATCCGTCGTTAAATTCAATCGTTTCTAAGGCTGCATATCCATCAAAAGCATTTCTTCCAATTGACTCTATGTCGCCGACAAAAATAATTTTCTTTATTTCATTTTTATTATTTTCGTATGGACGGATTAAATTATTGTAATCATACATATTACCCGAACCGGATATTGTCAGTTCTCCATTTTCAAAAAGCCACGCTATATTTTCACCGCACATCCCTCTGTCAGCAGCAGCAATCCGTATTGCAAACAATAGCGCCACATTCACCAATAGCAATCGATTTATCATAACAATTATTTTTTTGCAATTTATAAAAATTATTCTGAACATACAACTAAACTAAGCCAGAAATCGATAAAGCTTAGTAAAAAAAATATAAATCAGCATCTTACCACCAACTATATCAAAATCCGAGCGTTTTAATCAAAGAATAGTATTTTATAAAACGCATGAAATCGATATCTATTTTTCAAAATTCATTTTTTAAGACCCCATCCCACAAAATATGTTAACGTCAGGGTCGCAGCAGTGC
>CAZYXN010000037.1:0-22525 GCA_964651105.1 uncultured Muribaculum sp.
GGCAAGAGTATTCTGATATGCCGTATTTACGCGGGCATTGTTTTCCGCTTCTGAATAACTTTGATTTTTAGTTTCCAGAGCCTGCAGATCTGAAAGATAATTTTGAAACAGGATTCTCCCCTCGGTAAGTTGGTCATTTGTCAATGTTTTAGACGCAACAGCATCGCTAAGGATTGAGGCATCTTTAATCTCTTCGTTATCCCAATCACGATCTGCATCGACATTGTTGGTAAGAAAATTCTTTAGTGTTGACCAACTAGACAGCTTTGTGCTTGTGGTTTTAGTCACATTGTTTGCTTGTGTCGGTTGTATATACTCCGCTTGTGCTGTTTGGTTTGATTGTTGCTGTGCATATTGAGAATTTATCTTTTGTTGCATAGCCTCAAGAGCATATTTATCAATGGCAGTTGTAGTGCCATTGTTTACGCTTAAGTTTGTGCCGATACCATTTGATACCTTCGTATTCGGCTCAATCCCCATTGCTTTGAGGTATTCGTCATATAGTTTTTTAGCCATTTTGCACCTCGTTTTCTTTTTCATGATGTGGAATGCATTTTATTATTTCGACAGGCACCACAAAATCACGATTGTGTTCTTTATTTTCAAGCGCTTCCGCCCTAAATCTTTCGAGAATATCAATTTTTCTTACTATACCTTTGCGATATGTGTCGGTTGAATACAGATATTCACGCAAAAACTGCAACGAGCCAACCGCAAGGAATGATCCGATTTGAATCAATCCGCCAATCACGGTTGCCCATGACGGATCGTCTACAATTCTATAGCCATAATAGCCAAAGACAACAGCAAATAGCATTGAAATCGGCAATGACATCACAGCCTTTTTTGACATATGCTTTGATAACGGCTCCGGAAATCTAAATGGATTTTCTACACTTCCGCCATCGGTTGTTAAGGCATGTTGTGTCAATTCGGTAAAATGAACATTATTTGCCTTGCGCACACATCGTAAAATTGCTCTTTTCTTTTTTCTACGCTTTACATGCAGTTTCAACTTTCGCATTCGAGAACGGAAATCGTTTGTATCAATAAACGTGTCATCTCTTATGCTCTCTAGTTTCTCGGCAATAACTTTTTGCAAGCGTGATGTATCATCGCAAAATACATCCTCATATTCAAGCAATTCTTTGGACAAAATGAGTTTTCTCTTCTTGATTCGCAGTTCAGTATTCTCTTTTTCGCAGAAAATTGGAAGACTTGGCAAGAAATTCTCGATTTTATTCACAGCTTCGCCGTGTTGCGCTATTGTATCGAGCACGGCTTTTGAATTCATACCTGATAGTATTCCTTGATAGCCGAGCAGCATCTTAATAGACCAACCAAACAGCAGTGCAAATATTCCGTCTGCAACTATTTCCGTTACACTCTTGCCAGTCTGTCCTATCTCGACAAAGTTTTTTGCCATAAAAACAATAACAACTGCGCCAACAACCAAAAAGCCCATGCTATTAATTATACTTTTTTTGAATTTATCAAAACGTGTATCCATTATACTCTCCCGCCATTACTCTTATTTATTGCATCGACAATAGCCTGAGTTTGATTGTCTATGGATGTCAATGTTGCCTTTTGATCTATCACTTTTTGTGTAACCTTGACGCAATGCTCGATTGGCAAATCAATCAACTCTCCGATAATTGCAGCTGAAAGCAATATTTTCAAATCCTTGATTATAGGATCCAACGCAAACACCAGCACGAGAGCAACCGCATATTTGATTATCGGATGTATGTTCTTTGGAATCTTACCGAGAGATTTTATCAAAATAAGCACAAACGATATGGCTCCACCAACGCCCAAAGAAACAGTCGAGGCGGTTGTTGCCGTGTATGTATTCCAATTAAGTCCTAAAACCACTGCAATCGGTGCGATAGATACTAAATAGCCACTAATTTGCAGTAATACTTTCTTGACACTTGGATTCATTGGCTTTTTTTCTTTTTTATCGCTCATCGTTGGCTACCTTGTCTATTGAGACATTATCCTTTATACCATTTAGAAGCTCTTGACACTGTTTTGCTGTTCCGTTGGCAACCATAGATTCGTTTTGTTGCACCATAATCACCAAAACCTGTGCGATAGCATCGATTTTTTCTATGTTCGCACTCGATTCAATACGCATAGATGCAAGTTCCTTGCTGAAACATTCGAGTGTTGCGCCAACAGCTTGCAACTTCTCTCCCGTTGCATCAATCTTTGTCGCTGCGGATGCTAGTTTTGTTGCTTCCTTGTCATAATCGCTTTTCCCCGATGTTAGATTGTCAACAGATTGTAGTATCTTGTTTTTAATCCACTTGCAAATAGCACCGATGCCCAATGATGAGCCCGCAAGCGCAGAGATTGCGGATATGACATAGAAAATTACATTTTCTATATAATTGCTAATTTCCATTGTTGTTCTCCTTCGCTTTGATTATAGAATTGTCAACCGTCTCATGAAGTTCTGATTTGCATAGCACCTCAAATTCACTCTTAGAAACAACCATATCCACGATTTCATGAGGATTTACACGCTCCACAATAACGGAATAGCCTTGTTCATCCGGCTTTTGCTTCTTCTTGTTCATTGGACTTTTCCTCTGAAATATTTGCCAAACGCTCTGCTTCGGCTTGTTGGGCTTGTTCGAGGCGGAGTTCGGCTTGGGATTGCTCGTAAGCAATGCGCTCGGATTCGGCTTCCTCTATGGTGGATGCCGTGCTGTCCGGAAAGAGTCGGCGGTGTGAGTCGAGGGATTCCATCAAGTGGTTATCCACAAGGTAGACATCCCCGGTTAAACCGAGTTTGGATTTGTGCTTTTCGATATTGGCATTAGTGCCGTTGCGTATAATCATGCTGCTACTCCTATAAGGTGTTTCTTGTCATAGAGCGACACGATTTTGCACGCTTCGCCCTTTGAGATGATTGGTTTGATGTTGTTGTTGTAATATTGCACTCCGCCCGAGCATCGCATAAGCCAGCCGAGCCGTGAGAGAATGCTTCTTGCGCAGTGTACCGTGCAGTATCCTCGCTTTCTAACGAGTGCCACGGATCTATTCAACGCATACCACGCATTCCGTCTAAGTCGCACACGTGCGCCGAGCATCGTGAATCCGAGAAAACTCAGCGGACGGCTTCCCGTTCTCCAAAGTTGCCAATTGTTTTTGATAACAATTCGGTATCGTTCGGAAGCGAGTTTGTCGTCTATGCGCCTTTTGCATGCGTGTAGCCTACGCTTGTTGCTATCCCACATACACAGGTCATCCACGTATCGCATATAAAACGGAATGTGCAAGTTCTCCTTGATATAGTGGTCTATTCGCTCCAAGTAGAAGTTAGAAAACCATTGAGATGTGTAGTATCCTATCGGCAATCCACCCTTTTCGCTCCGTAAGATTTTTACGGATAAATCAAGCATCTGCTTATCCTTTATCTTGCGTTCGAGCAATTCAAGCAGTTTGTCCACGCTCACGCTCTGAAAGTATTTCTTGAAATCCGTTTTGAGCGTGTACTTTGCCTTTGGATTCTGACATATCTTTTGCGCTTTCTTGATGCCATAATGCACGCCTCGTCCTTTTATGGATCCGCAGTTCCACTTGTACATTCCCTTCATGAATACAGGCTTCATGACAAGGCAATATGCCCAGTGGACGACTTGATCCGGAAAAAATTTCGGCACCACTATATCTCGCTCTTTGTGTGCGCTCCGTTCATATATGGTCTTGTGTTTGTTCTCGGACAGTTTGAGTGTCCCTTCTTTAAGCCATTTGAGCAGTAGGTCTATATAGTAATCTTGTTTCTCTAAATAAGGACGGACATAACGCTTATTTTTCTTACCACGTGACGCCTCGGCGAACGCTTGCTCGAGGAGGGAGCGGTCACATAATCTGTCGTAAAGATAACCTGTTCTTTTCATACATTTATGAGCCTGTTGCTTTTAAGTCTCTCAAGGTCTTTCAATTGTTTACTAAACCTTGCCTTTTACGAGATATTTTTTTACCGAGTGGTAAGGATATGTGCAATCTGACTTTCCGAGTTGACTTAATTGTCGAGAACCGATGTTGCTGTTCGTGTTGGAAGCACTGTAGTTGTTCCACTGAAACAGACCGTAGTTCGCATTCGAGTTGTTACGACCACGATAATAGACAAAATCGCCCGAGCTGCAGTTCACATAATCGCTTGAGAGCACACACCCTATGTTTTGTTTGTTACTATATATTCCTTTAGCAAGGGGCAAGCCCCTTACCAACCCCATATGGATTAAAGGAGTTTCAAAAGCCGAGAACCGATGCTGCCGCTCGTGCTGGAAGCACCGTAGCTGCCCCACTGAAACAGACCGCAGCTCGCAAACGAGTAGTTACGACCACGATAATAGACAAAATCGCCCGAGCCGCAGCCCACAAAATCGCAAAAATAAGTATTATAACTGCTGTTTGATACATAGGCTCCGGGGACGGCAAGCAGAGGCTTTTCTGTGTTGATTTTCAACGCCGATAAGCAGTATCCACCCATCGAACTGTATGTAACCTCGCCTGTCTGCGTACCGTACTTGCTCTCATCGTCTGTTGCATATAAGCCATATGCTCCGTCAAAGAATTCGCATCCGTTGCCAATAAAGTCCTCAATATAACGATAGCGCATTCTGCCATTGGTTCCCGTTTGTGCTGTTGGAGCGGTTAGACTATCCGTACCACCACAGGAACCACCGTAACTCGTATAACCCATCATGACCGAATCACTGTTTTTTGTTGCAAATTCAATGAGCCACAAGAAGTCCAATATTCGCATGTGGTAGAGATCCAATTGACGATATTTCTCGCCACGAGCCTTTGCGTATGTTCTGAAATTTCCGCATGTTGTGCTGTATTTTCTAGACACTCCAGACTTTGAATACATCATGCTGTTTGACACGCTTGCGCCGTATGCACCAAAGTAGAAGGCATCTGAGTGTGCAATGACCTGATTCTCGCTTGCTTCCATTTCTGCTTGTGAAACAGCAATATCCGTGATGTAATTGTTAGAGTCATAGCCGATGCGCCAATACATCTCGGGGATATATACAAATTCATCGCCGTCGATAGTCTCTTTTTGCATGAGGTTATACGGAAATAAATCGTCAAAGTCCGAACTAATGACATTGTTGCTAATCGTCCAAGACAAGCCCTCTGCCGCATCCGTTCTGGTAAGCGTAGGCTCGCTTTGATACAAGCCTGACACACCGAGAATGACTGCCTTTCCGCCCCATACAGATAAGCTGTTGCTTTGGTTATCCTCTACGCCTGCGCCTGTGCCTTTGACATAAATTATGTTTGATGCCCCGTCTACAAGCGTGAGCGTGGATAAATCCACATCAATAGTTCCGTTATCCTCCCCCTCATAAGCTACAGTGGATACGTGTACGTCGTTTACATAAATCTCATAAGATGTTGCGGCTGCACGGCAGTTGCTTATTGTGAGGGTTTCGTCATCTGTCTTTGCAAGTTTTGGCTTGCAATAAAAATCCACGCCCTCGGACTTATCGCTATCCGTGTAGCCGTCCGCCTTCGCCTTGACATAAATGACATGATGTCCATATGTAGGTGGTGGTATTAATTCATTAAGATTCTTGATTATCATGTTGTCTCCTCTAGGTTGTCATCTATAAGCAACAATTCATTGTGTGTAGAACAATAGTATTCGCATGAAGTTGCATATTTCGGCGGTTCAACGGATATAACGTCATCCTCGATAGAAATCACAGGAGTGCGAAGTTTGGGAACGTCAAGCGCCAATGCCGTGATATTAATAGAGTATGGCTCGGTGTGTTCGACCTCTACGTTTCCGAGTGCATCATCTCCGCTGAATATATCGAAAGATGTGGCATTTGCCACAGGACCGATATTTAGCGTTTCGCCATCCTCCCCCATTAATATCTGCGGTTTTTCAAGCGTTGTACTATCCGCTTCGCTTGTTACATATGCAAGCTCAATCGCACTCACAGATACGACTCCACTATAACTGTCGTATGTAAATTTCAAACTTCTGCCATTGCAGTCAATCCAGACGATTGGTGGCAAATACTTGCCTGAAGCCGGAGTAAGCGTGAATGTAAGCGTTTGTCCGTTTGTGGTCTTTTTTACGCCCGTTGAACAAGTGAGTTTGCTCAGGTTGTACTTGATATCGAACACAGCCAAATCAACAGAGGTGCTATCTGCGCTGTCTATAAACCCTTCTGCCGTTGCTCGAGCCTTTATCACATAACGGTTTGCATCGATGCTCGTTAGGTCAAAAGTTGTGGATGTGATTTGCTTGAGAATCTCATCGTTTCCGATAATCTTGTAGCCCTTCACAAAGTTGCCGTTGGTGCTGGGATTGGAGATGTTGAGGTTGTTTCCGCTCTTGGATATGCTCACAGCATTGAGTTGCGGATGCACATCACTGACGGCGTATGCGCCGATGATAACCTTGCCTTCATCCGTGTACGCCTGATAGCCCTCTTTGATTTCAGCCGACGTTGCAGGCTTTGTGAGCGGTGCAAGTTCTGCTCCATCACTTCCGCTGCCATGCCTGACTATATATGCATCTGCCATATCGCTACCTCACTATCTGCATCTTGATATTCAAAGCCACACTCGTTTTCTCTTTCGCATAGACCGTAATGGTGCCCGCACTCGTGGATATCTTGTATATCTTTGCCCAGTCTTTCTCCTCGGCAGTTGCCGTGTCGAAATCATCCGAGCATACAAGATCCACGAGCGGAGCATCCGTGGCAAGGATCCCTTCTACTGCTACGCTCTGCGTGTACGGTGCACTAACATCTTCCCAAGACGTGCCTATCTTGGCAGTCTTGTTTATAACCTCGGCTTTTGCATTCTCGATCTCGGATAGCGCAGCATCTATCTTGTGCATGTTGCTGTCCGTGCCACCAAAGAGTTGTGTAAGCGCTGTCATCGCATCCTCTGAACCATCGGAAAACACATAGAGCCCTTTTGTTGTAGTTGCCATATTCTATACCTCATCACTTTATCGTGCATGATGCCTGTCCAACCGGAATAACAAGTAATTCGTTCTTGTTAAGAGTGATTGGTGTTTCGAGCTCGAAATACAACAAATTATTACCGCCGCCTCTTGATTCGCTTGTGGCAAGCACAAGATACTTAACAGACAATGCCGACTCTCCTCTGTATGTATCAAATTTAATCTCTTTGCTATTTGTGATAGTTACAGAACCATCCGCATTGTATGTAATATTGTTAAAAAATTGCGTATCTGTCGAGCTATAATAACCCACCTTTTCTCTCTTATAGCCATCGCTTGTGCTCGGTTCCGTGAACCCAGTATAGTATTTATAGCTATTTAGTGATGGACTTGACGATGCCAAACCGATTGCCAAATAGGTTGTCCCCAAATCCAAACTATTTGTTAATCCAAACAGCTCTTTCAAAAATAACTGTAGTGCCGCTGGTGAAACTTTTCCTGCCATGTTTATTACCTCGTTTATTTTTTTTATGCGGGTATGATTGTTGACCGCATTATTGAATCGTTGAAGAATGAAGCCAATGTCTTATTAACAACATCATTGATTATTGCATGTTTCTTTTTGCTTATCGATATGTCTATTGCATATTCCGTCTCGGATGTGCCCACGAACCGCTTGCCGTTTGTTCTTTGAACGGTTGCTTCGAGCAGACTCTCAATCTCCTGAGACACGTTTGGTTGTTTCGTCAATGTTGAACTCGGCTCCGCATCTATCGTTATTTCCGCTTCTGAAATCCCATTATAGATTTCGGCAAGTTTTATACCGTCTGTCGATGCCGTTGCAGATATGGATGTTTCTACTTCGACTGTAGCAATTGCCTCTTTTGTCGATACGGAATCGAAATTGCTGATATAGCTAAATCGAATATCAAAGTTGAGGTTTACGCTTTTTGCTTCGCAACTACCAAAAAATGCTTCGGTTGAAGTCTCGATATCATCTGCTGCTAATCCTTTTGCAAAAGTCCCCATACTGGGTTCCAATGACAACTCTTGCACGGTTGTTTCGATATTATCTAGCAATACTGCAGAGACATCCTCTCCGAAATTACTTTCTCCTGAAATATATACATCGTTAATTCCAAAAGAAATCTTGCTTGTTGCATCCTTGCCGTCATTTGCTTCTGCTTTTGCACTAGGCGTACTTAGCGTTATTTCAACCGAGCCACAGGCATCATGACCGATGTTGTCCTCTGCGTGTGCTTGAACAAATTGCTCTATCTCAAGCAAAAGCGTTGGCACAACACTATAATCAAGAGACATTGCATACAATATTGGCTTAAGCTTTTCAAGATAAGTTCTTGTGTCTTGCATGGTTATGCCTCAAGTATGAATATGTCCACATATTCTCCGTTATTTGAATATGCATACATTGCTATGCGAGCATTTTTCGCCGGGCTGTATTGCCCGATTTTTGTTCCGTATTGAAACATACTTACATTTTTTGCATTCGGATTGACTGTGACCTGTGGCGGTGTATCTCCCGTGAAAAACTCGATGCCTGCTGCAAAGCCGGCATTTATCTCGTCCGGCATTGTTATTACGACACTTGCAGCTGTTGCTGAATATGTTTTCACAACATTGTTCGCTAGTGTATACGCAATCTGTGTTGTTATTTCGTCATTCTCAAAGATCGTTGCCTTTATCTCTCCGACCGTCTTAGATAATCCGCCAACCTCTATATTTATAGAATCCACAATTAGATCAATGAAGTCACAAACCATCTCATTTGGTGCATACATGGCATTTTTTATATCCGCTTCCTTTTTACCCTGTTCAGATGGGCGTGTTGATAATGCATACACAGAGGCTCTCTTTAACCGTGCTCTCTGCTCTTCTGTAATTTTCGGTATAGATGCCATATCACCACACTCCTTTGTTTACCCTGTTGAGTTTATATTCAACCGTGAGACTGTATACACAACAATCGCAATCATTGTCTGATACAAATCTGAACAGCACATAGTTGAATGACGTCTTCATTCGTTTTGAAAATGCCGATTCAAAGCCTGTATTGAATGTAAAGTTGCCGAAATCAAGGTTGTTGAAATCAAATACGTTCAAACCCTTTGAATCGATTTCCTTCATGCCGTTTGCATTTTTTGTTTCATAACCGATTTTAACAACGCCATTTGTGATTTGCTGTGCCGCAAGTGTCATTCTGGTTAAAACCTTGATGTAGTCACTAGCTCCCATATCCATAACGGGCGTATACCACTCTGCAACAACATTGTTTATGATATATTTGAACGCAGTTGCTACTATTGCATTGTTATCATACTTCGCAAGTCTATAATGCTCATTTATAACTTCGCCGTCCAAATTCGTATATGTATAGTGGTCATATAACTCAATGTATCTTGCGTTGTTATCCGTGATTATGGATTTTACACGCATGACCACTCCGTTGAGATCGCACAACAGCCTAAACTGTCCCGTTGGCGAGATGGTTTCGCCACTCTCCGTTTGCAATATGAACGTTGCATCTGACAAACTTATGTTTGCGATAAAATACTTTGTATTGACTGAAATTCCCAATCCTGTGATGCTGTCTGCATATACCTCTTGTCCTTCATGCAGTTTTACGATATCCGCTTCACTTACTTTTATTTTTGTGTCTGCAGCGCTTGTATCCAACTCAAAGTCTGTTGTGTCAAACAACAATCTCCATATCGAACCTTTGAAATAAACTAAATCATCGTCGTTCAATTCGGCAACGGCTCCATCGTGTTGCACACGATTGTTTATCAAATCGAATGTAACTTCATTGAGTTGTTCATATTTTCTATCTGTAAACTCGTCATCGAATACACATATTCTGCCGTCAGATGTGCCAAAGCAAAGCTGATTGTCTATTATGAAAAACTTTTTTACCGGACAGCCATCCCATACCCACCAATCATAGTTGAATGTATCTGCCATGTCGCCTTTTTGAGTGAATACAAATCGAGCATCAGCGATATATACATAACCGTCAATGGCAATATAGAATTTGTTGTCATAAACAATGGATGTTGCAAACGATAAATTGCTGTGTTTTTTCAACAACGAATTGATTAGACGACTTCTCTCTTTTGCAACACGTTGCTCAACAGCTATTGAATCGCTGTTTATTTGAACGCCAAACACGCCACGTTTTGATAAGAACAAGGCATCTCCGTTTAACATGCCCACGCCATCATATGACACTACGCCTTCCGTGATGTATTTGCCGGTTGTTAGATAGTAGCCTTCCGACACGGATGAATAGTCCTCGGCAATAGAAGTTGCAACACCTGTGCGTATATACAGTGTCGGCTCGGTTGTGCTGTCCTCTTTGAATATTGCAAGCGACTCATCTCCAAGACGTTGATATGCCATAATTCGAGAATTGCTTGTGCCGATTGAACACAAATTGTTACTCGGAAAATATGTAAAGTCTTCGGCATTGCTCCAAAAATCGCAGTTTGGATATTCATCGCAACCGCTTACAAAAAGCGTATTTGCGTTGCCCTTTGAGCCAAATAGTGTGCCGAAACGACAATCTAAAACCCTGTTAGCATATTCGGTATCACTCTTACTGAATGTTACTGTTATATTTGCCTCGCCTGATATGGTGTGCGGATGGACTACAAGTGTAATTATGCCTTCATCGAAGTCGATATCGCCCCACACTCGTGCGGTAGCCGTTGTCTTATCCGAATCAGGATCTTGAGTAATTTTGCTGTTTACAATCTCGTATTTGCGTGCAGGCATATCACTAACGGTAATATTCAATCCGTGCTCATCTGTGCCATATGCAGATTCGAGAATACAATTTGATTCATCATCGGGCACACTAAACTCTAAATCGTCACTTTCCCACACGACATAATAATACTCGTTTGAATTAAGCCTTTTAGCCGTACCGATAGTCAGGTTGTCCTTTTTAATTGTAAGCACATCATCTGTAGGTGTTGGCACTGCCGTAATTGTAAAATCGCCGGCATTTAGAATCGTATAATAGTTGTTATTGCCTTCTTTTCTGCCGATTGTCTTAATTTTCTTTATAGATGTGTCAATCGAGACGGTCTTCCCTGCCAAATCGATATTGGCAGTTGTATCCTCATCTCGCAAATTCCTCGTGGTGGTTGCATCGATTTTACTGCCGATAGTAAGTTTGTATTCGGTTGTTTCGCCACTCTCCGGATCATAATCACTAGCAATCATGGAAAAAGGTGTCGCATCCAATTTTGTGCCGTCGAGTTTGTATGTGCGCTTAACGGGCAAATCGGCAAGGACGCCCTCTGTTTCGGTATACTTGTAGTAATCGCTCCCAATAAGCGTATTAATCCTCTTTGAATTGAGTATGTTAACATCTCTAAATGTTTGTCTGTCTCCAAACTCTACAACCTGACCGGTTTCGTAATAATCAGTTTCTTCGGGGGAAATATTTGCAGTGGTTGTTGGAATGTGTGTGTTATCATCGTTGTAAACCCGTCTAAACTGCAATTCTCCGTCATATACTCCAAGCACCAAAAAATCACCACAACCGATAAAATACGCCCTATCATTGTCTATGAACATCTGTGTGCTTCTATTTTTTAACTTAGATGTATCAATATTATTTTTGATGAAGTTATTGTCAAACATACTTTTCCATGTGTTCGTATTATCGTCTAACATGAAAAACTTGCAGTCGGCATAAGCAACATATATTTGCTTGTGTGCGATTGTAAAACTGAAAAACCCGTTTATACTCAGCCCTAAGCCATTAGCATCTTTTATGTGCCCTATCTGTTTCCAACCGGGGCGTTTATGATTGCTTCCGTCTTTGCTTATGAAATTGCGCATTGCAGAGGCTCTATAAGAATCGACAGCATAAACCGGGCTCGCTGCATCTACACCACGAAACCCCGTTAGCACAATTCTTTTCCTATCCTTAATGTCAATGTCGGTATCAAATCGCATTACATCCAACCTCTGAATACATCTTTAACTCTTGTTTGTACGCTCTTTTCTTGTTGTTTAAGCGAATCCAATGTTGCTTCAAATATATTCCTTGCTTGTGTCGCAAGTTCAGGCTCATCTTCCTCAAATAGTTCAGCCTTGATAAAATATGGTATTATTTCCGCAACGGCATCAGGAATATTTATTTCCGTGTCCGATGTTGCTGTCAGAGAAATTCTTTCGATTTTGGGCACATAAATGACTATATATTTCTCGTCTTTGGCAAGTGGGTTTATCACTAACATTTGTGCCTCGGTAAAGAAATCAACATTTGGCTCGTAACAGTATTTGCCTTCTGATGCAATGCGCTTTATATCATATATATCTGATGCTATATCCGAGAGATTATATCTAACAAGATTTCCGCTAGTTGCGTGTGGCGTGTCAATTGTTACTTCAGCCCTCTTATATGACAACACATCGGCATTTTGTATCCTTGCCAAAGCCCTGTTTATGCAGGCATTCATATTTACCGTATATCGGGTATATTCGTCGTTTGTTTCATCATCGATATCAACGCTCGACAAATCATGCTCATAGTTGGTAAACATAAGTGCTAGTGCATTTTTCTTGATTTCATTTATTGTCATTTTGACTCCTCTGGTTGCGGTGGCATGACTTGAACACGCATCTCTTGTGCATGAGACAAGCGAGCTTCCATTACTCCACACCGCTATATTCGTGCAGGATGTCCTGCACGATAGTTTTTTTAAGCCTTGAATTTTGCAACAACAACCTTTGCCTCGTTCGTAAGCGCAACACCGTAATACTTGAATGCGGTGATTTCATGTACTTGTTTACGTGCCTTGAAATCATCGTGAACAGAAGTTCCTTTTTTCAAAAAGATTGTCAAAGCTGCAAGCTCATCCTCGGTATATTCCGTTTCTTTAGAATCTGGCTCAAGTTTGATGATCGGGCACATATAGTATTTTGTCGTGACCGCCTTAACCTTATCGCCAACAACAAGCGTTTCGGCTGTTTTCTTTTGATATTCTGCAAGGTTTGATGTCGTTATTGAAACGGTGCCATTTGAGTTGTCTTTTGTGTACTCGATAAGCGGGACTTTCTTAGATTTTTTAACCCAACAACCAGCAATCTTGCCGATTGCGCCATTGACTGCAACGCCTTTTTCGAATCTATCAGCGGAAAGGAAGGATTCATCCTTAAGCAATGTGCCGCTTTGTTTGGGATGTATGAACATAACCTTATCGATTCCATCCTCTTCATCCTCAAATGTCAACACGGCATCGACTACTGCATTGTATCCGATTGCCTCACTACCATCACCGGTTATAACGGGAGCAGACAATGCCGCAACCAAAATATCGTTATCCACCTTGCCAGTGATGGATTTACCAAGTTGCAAATTGGCTTGTCCTATTGGATTGCCTAGACCAGAGAGTCTTGCTTCCTCGGTAATCTCAACACACTTTCCAGCCTTTTTGATAGTAAATTGCTTTGTGGATGCGGTCATCTGAGTAACGCTAACCTCTTCGCCTTCTGCAACATCCTCAGCGTCGCCTATATATGCCCAGCATGGGATTGTTTTGGTATCTCCCGGGACACCCTCGAGAGTATGATCCACGTGTGCATATGGAATGAGTTTACACTGCGCATCAACTTTTACTTCTATATCATCGCCCATTACTTCCGGGACAATGATGTTGTTTTTCATGGTCGTACCTTCAGCCATAAGTATTTTCTCCTTACTAAATTATTTCATAATGCTTTCATATAAAGCTCGATTTTCATTGTAGAACTGCACCTTTTCCGCATATGACATTTTTAGGATGTCCGCTTTTGTATAAGTTGGTTTTTGAACGCCTTTATCGGCTGTTCCCACACCGGAACTCTTCTTAGCAAGCGTTTCGACGGTTTTGTTTTCGGCTTCCTTTTCGTATTTTGCACGAATTTTTAAGTAAGTGCCATACACTTCTTTGAGGGATTTCTCGTTCTCGCTGTTTAGATTATTTTCCATTATCAAGCGAAACAAATCGTCATTTGTTAAAAGATTGGTCAAATCCACTTCCGGATAAGCCTTGCGAAAATCACTCACGTCTGATTGTATTTTTGCCTGGCTTTCGGCTTGTTTATTTGCTTCGTCTTTTTTCGCTTGTTCCTCTCGGTCAATCTCACTTGCATAGTCTCCAATAGGATCGCCTCCGCTATCGCCTATGCGCTTCATTCGCAAATATTGATTGACCTCATCGGCATTCGTGATCGGCTTATTGTTATAAGGGTTTGTCTTTACGTACTCTATAACGTTTTTTACACGTTCTGCCGCTTCGGCTTCTGCCCTTGCCTTCTGCAACTCCTGTGCCCGTTCTTTTTCACGCCTTGCTTTAGCAAACAGCGCATTCTGTTCTTTCGATTGAATATGCTTTTGCTCTTTTGCCTCGGGAGTGCTCTGCGATTCACTCTCTTGGTGTTCTTTAGTATCCTCTGTATTAACCACTGTATTTTCTACAGCAACATCAGTTTCCTCGACACCGTTTGTTTCCGCAGTATTGACTTGATCGTCCATGTTTTGTCCTTTCCATTTTTCCGCTATCGGTGCGATTATATTAGCCCGCCAACAACGCATTGTTTGCTATTTCATTTGCAAACATCGATGCATCATCGTGGTACTCTTTTGATTTGAGAGCCAAATATTGACTGCTGTTTTGGAATTTGCGAAGTTCGTTATACAAGATTGCTATATCTTGTTTTAGTTCCGCATTTTCATTGGTTGTTTGTTGAATAGCATCTAGCGGTTTTTCAATTTTTTTCAACGATTCTGTAAGCGTAATGAGTTGTTTGTTGCATTGTTCCAACTCTGCCCTTAACCTGGCATTTTCATCCATCTCCGCTTGCTTTACAAGCTCAATAAGATGATTTTTGTCGGACAACGCATCTGCCGGATACGCTTCTAACCATTGTTTTGTAGAAATTAATCCCTCGGCTTTGAGCTGATCTATAACAGTAATATCGCCTGCAGGTGAACTTGCTGTACCGGATGATACTTTTGCAACAACTGTAAATTCGACGTCGTTATATCTGCTTGCTGCAAAAGAGGTGTTATTTATAACTCTTTCACCATTTTTCATGCTACTTTGCTTGTATTCGGTGTTGTTGTAATAATACATGCGATAGAACTGCTCAAGCACCCTGCCAACCTTTTCAAGCACTCTCCAAAACGCTTTACGATTCTCGTCGTTAGGCTGTTGTGCCTGCGACTGCAGTTGAGCTATCGCAGCACCGCTCATGTTTGCGGATATTGCCTCGCCACTCATAACCTCTGTTGCGCCCGTAGCAACCCTTGTATAATTTATGAAATTATCCAAGAACGATATGGATGCGCTGTTAAACTGTGCACCGGGTATTCTTACTATACCGTTCCCGCCAACATAATTGTCTATAAGCACTTGTCCGGGTTCATTGGTTATTTGCTGATTTCTAAGTGCTCCGGGTTTGACACTCCATTTGCTCCAGCTTTCCATTTCAATTTGCAAAATTTGCATTGCTTGCGTTAGATTGAAAGCTTTTTGATTCGGTATCAATCCCTCTGCTTCGCTAATTCCGTAGATACACTCCTCTCGTGGCATATATTGCCCAACGGCAATTGGATAAAGGGATGGCTTATATGTACTGAAATCACTTTCTTGGTCTCTGGCATCTTCTGTTGTGTCCGGCGTATCAGCATTTGCCACATCGGCATTCTCGCCAAACATTTCTTTCTTTATGCGCTCATACTCTGGTCGCAATGGGAAAGCGTCCCTGATGACTGTGTTTCTTGTACTCTTTTCACAAAAAACCTCGCCATCTATACGGAAATATTTAATGAGAACAGTGCACATTTCGGTGCCTTCTTGTTCTTTTCTCTGCTTCGGTTTGTTTACGTCTGCATCATCGGGTACGATAAGGTCTTTATCTATACCCTTTGGCAAATTTTCACGCACCGATTCCACTTCCTCTCGCATGGCAATGATGATGTATTTTTGTTTTTGTTCATCGACCTGTGTTGGATCACAGAATATAACATTTCTCGGATCAAGTGACTCCTCTCGCACTGCCCCAACGATCTTACCTCTTTTCCCCTTTGCCTCAGCATCCCAATAAACATGGAAAATGTACGTTCCTTTAACGGCTCCGTTGTACACAGCTTTACGGTTAACCGCATCGGCGCCCATCTCTTTAAGCTGATAGTCTGAAAAACTTGTAAAATCCACAGAATCCCTGTCCATAGAGTCTGCTTCATATGTAATTCTGCATGGCTTATTGTTCATGGCAGACATCTTATTGTTGACTATCATTCTGACAAAGTTAGTAACAGGGCGTGGCAGATCCTTTGTTTTATTAGTAATCTGTTTGCCCCACTGGCGCCCCTCGTAAAAATCTATATTTGTGCTTATGACGGTATTGAGGTTTATGCTTTTTTGAAAACGCACACCTTCCTCATACTCTTTCCATGTCTCGCTAGCACGCTCTTGTCTAGATTTTCTCTTACTCTCTGTCATTTTCTTTCTTCCTCATATGGTTCTCCGTTGAGCCATTCATACAAAATAGCTTTAGTCTCGTTTGCGACTTCTTTTCTCGCATTCTCATCAGACGATGTGATTGCGTTTTTTATCAAGCCGATTTCTTTTTCAAGCATATCGATGCGAGTTTCTAACTGTTTAATCAGCTTTCTACCACTCAATAAACTCCTCGTACGCTGTTTTTCCATAAATCTCATACTCCTCATCGCTCAAATATTCTTGCGGTACGTCTGTGAATTCGTGTTCACCTTGCTCTGATACGGCATGTGCTATCATTAAGCCCATAACCAAGTCATCGTGTTTACCTATCATTGCCTCTGGCTTGCCCTTTTCGTTTTTTACAAATGTAAGCATTTCCATGAGGGTGTTTCTGTCTTGCACTATCTCACCGACACTCTCTCGCCACTTTCGCTTGAAATCCGCTATAATCACGGGACGTGTCAGTGAAGTGGTCTTAAATCCGTGTTTTAGTTCTATCCTGTTCGTCAAGGAGTCAATCCTCTCTCGCACATACAGGTTCGGATAATGCGCTTTCTCAAGTCTTCTTGTCGGTTCAAACTCGAAGTTAACCTCGATTCCGATGATGGCTTTGTTATAATACATGCCCAAACAATAGATCTGATCCGCATACAAATCATCGTCTATGTGCTGACGGCAATATACAGCAACCTGATTGCCTGTCATATTGTCTATCACATGTGCCGTGAAGTAGTCGCTACCATCCCCTGCAGTATCCCCGCCTATTGAATACGGCTTCTTGCCAAGTTTTTCATCATTGAATGGCTCCTCGTATATGACTATGTCGCCGTTCTTATCGTCAACCCACTCAATATTTTGGTATACAATACCGCCTTCCTCTGCTTTGATGCTGTAGTCGAAATATCCTCGCTTCAGTGGCTGTATTTTGCGACAATCCTCGAGGCGTTGCACCACAAGTTCATTGCCAAATTCACACGCTCCGCTTGCTATGAATGCTTCCTCGGGGAAACATGGATATTCCTGCTTGATTGAGTCCTTATCTAGATATGAATTGTACTTCTTGACATACCATGCAATCTGCGTATCTGCAATACCATTTTGTTTCAGCCATTGCACACGCTTTGCGATCCACTCATCCTGCAAGTTATAAAGCACATCAATATCGTCTGTAGCGTATTCAGGGCTTCTCCACCATTCATAAAACAGGTTTTCGCACGTTCCGCTGTCCCATAGGTCTTTCGCCTCGTTATAACCGTTTGCTGTCGTTTCATATATGATGATTGCATTGGCAGTGAGTGCCTCGCCTATTGACTTTTGCAAGTCTGCCATAGAACATTCATAGAACGCTACTTCTGAAAAATGACAAAACTCCAAAGTCTTTGATCGCCCCAACTCTTTGCTCGCTGTTGCAACTCGCCACGAGCTGTTTAACCGGTTGAAAAACATCTCCTTGCGGTTGTTGAATTTCTCCGTTGGCTTCAATATATTCGGAAGGCGGTCGTACACCGCTCTTGCCTTGTCGTTGAAAATGCTGTCCGTGTTCGCTTGTGCGTTTGCTACCGTGAATCCCGAGAAATTTCTACGAGTGATCGAGTAAGAGAGTTGTATCGCTGTTATAAGCGTTGTGAATCCCTGTTGCCTGCCTTTTAGAACAAATAATGGGATTCCCGTCTTGCGGTGCTCTAAGTGGTCTATAAAGTCCTTTTGCACCCCATTGAAAAAGAATGGTATTGTTTTTTGTTGTTTGTCCACAACCGTGAATGCAACTTCGATTAACTTCCACGGCTTTTCTTTTATCTCTTTGCGAAGTTCATCATGTTCAAGAATGTACTTCACGGCGGCGGTACACAGTTCCCTGTCATATTCGATGTCGTGGCGTTTTTCCCATGACCGCTTACGTTTATCGACAATCTCTTTTAATGTCATCATTCGGGCATATCCTCAAACGATTTAACTCCGACTATGGTTGTTTCCTTACCTAGCGATAATGCTCGCTTGTCATACAAAATGCCGATGGTGCTTGCAATCTTTAATACATCCTCGCATTTGATTGTGTTCAATTTGTTGACTAATGCTTTGAATTGTTTATCTGTAAGCTTTCCGCCAGTGTATTGTTTCTCTGCATCCTTGAGTAATTTGTTGATAACTTCGTCTTTGGCTAGTGCTCTATCAAATGCTTTTTTTATGAGCATGGTGCCCTTGTCTATACATTGCTCCACGCCTTCCTCAAAGCGTTTTTTATAATCATTACAAAGCTCTACAAAGTTCTCATCCTCTTTATATTGACTTTTCCAGCTGTATAACGTGGTAATAGGAATGCCCATCTCAATGCTTATTTGCTTTGGTGTCATTCCTTTTGCTAAAAGATGCATAGCCTTTGTTCTATCTCGTTCATCATATTTGCTTCCAATCATAAATATCTTTTAGTGGCAGCGGAGCAAGCGACAGTACACTTAACTCCGCCTTCTTCATGGGGTTTGTTGTTGTCGCAGCGACAGGATTCGAACCTGCATGTATCGGATAATGGGTTACCCGCTCCCTACCGTTTGGGTTACACTGCGATGATCCGGACTGTTGGCGCAGACCAGACCAAGATGATAAGGGGGAAAATTATGAGCGCTCTTCAGAGCAATTAAATGATAAATGAAAAAAAGTCCCAAAAAGTCCCAACTTTTAAAAATTATTAAAGCGGAGCTATTGCCCCGCCTTATACCCACTCATTTTGGCTATATTTTGAATCGCATTATCAACGATTCGAAACAACTCCGATCTTCCGATATGATATTTGTACTCAATTCGTGCATATTGCTCACCGTTGATATAATGATCTACAATGATCCCTTGTTGCAGTGCATTTAATCGCCGTATGTATCCGAGGTATTTTAATTCGAGATTGATTAAATCCAATGCAATCATCCCATATTCGCTTCGTACAACTTGAGCTTTATATGAAGTAAGTCCCTTGTGAAGATCTACGGCGTTTGATAAAACAGCTATCGTTTGAGCTTTCCTTGCCATCAACTTCAAATCTTGTTTAACTTGTTTCGGTGTCATAATTCCCCTCTCTAAAATTTATTGTTTTTTCTTCAGCGGATGTATCATTCCTCTACATTCAAAAGTTCGGGATTATCGTGTATGTTGCCGATTGCTTCATATGTGTATGTTATTATTCCGCTTGCACCCATATCTTGCCATTCGTCAATTTGACCTATCCTGTGAAACAAATTACCCCCGCCATATTTTCGGCGAATGTTTGAAAGAAAATCAATACCCCAACAACTGTCTTTGAATATTACAGTACCTTTTTCTTTTTCTCGACTATATCCGTGGTTTTCAAATTCGACAATGTCGCCCTCATAAATTTCTTCGTCGTACTTGTCGGCTAAGCCTGTAAATTGTCCAAGCGTTTCAATATCAATCGGATATACCTGCGCCGTGCACTGCATATGTGTACCGTCGCTGTCTATGCCGATGATAAACGTTTTCGCAATCAAATGCACATTGACCTCTTCTGCTTGCGCGTTGAGATAATCGCCGTATACCCACTTTCCGCTATCCAATCTCTTTGCTCTAAACTTAATCTTTCTACTATTAGTCATTCCTCTACCTCCGCAACATACCCCCAACTTTGCGGCGGTCTTTTAATCGGTTTCAAGCCTTTGCCCAAACAGTATGCAAAATCTTCATAGTCGTTATTTTCGCCACTGCATTTCGGACAATCAAAGTATTTGCAATCTTCATAATTCTCTTCTTGTCCGCAAAACCAACCGTTATACCACTCGCCACCTTGATAGCAAGCGTGTTTGCACTTTTGCCCACTAAACTCGTCTAGCATTTTCGGCTTATCGTAAATCTTCAAGTCGGATATGTGCCAACCGTAAAGCGTTTTACCGTTGCCGTAGTTGCACAACTCGTCATATGAGATGCAAGCAGGCTCTAAAATATCGTTTCCCAAATCTGTCAGTTCTGGATTATCCCCATCCGCAGGTATCCACATTATCCTATCGCATACAAACTCTCCGATGACTTTTCCGCTACGAATATCGTCAACCTTGTATTGCTTGTAAATAGCGTTATCCTTGCTTTTCGTTTGATAGATATAACACTTAAAAGGTGTTTCAAGTTTCGGGCGGTTCTTTCGCACTATTATCGTTTGCTCTCCGCTTATTATCTTCTCAACCCACTTCGGTTGAATACTAATCATTACGCTTTTCATTATTCGTCCTCTTTTTTTATCGTGTTTTTAATACATTTCAAATAATTCTTTTTCGGTCATTTCTCTTACTAAAAAACGCCAATGTCCTGTTTGATGATATTCTTTTTGTATAGCCCTTTGTCTTGTTGCATATTTATTCGCCTCTTGCAATGTCGTAAAAGATTTAATCACCCACGGTTTCTCTGCACCACTTGCACATAACACTACATATTTCATTCCGCTTTTACCTCCTCGATAAGTTCGTCAATGTCACCGACAAACACATATTTATTCCAATGTCCATCTTCCGTGAAAACATCGCAAAGACTATGCTTTATTTTCAATTCTTCCAACACCTCGATTTTTGCATCTCTCCTTGCTGCACAAACATCTGTGATATATGCTGCTCTCAACCAGTACAATGCTTCGCCTATTTTTGCCATGCTGTCGGAAGCCTTTATTATGTATTCATCGTCACTTTCTAGGCGTTTTTTATCTTCACATATGGTAGTCCAAATCATATCAATTATTTGATCTAATCTTCTATCAAATGCAGTCATTAGCGTCTCCTTTTCAATTCAACCTTGCTCTCTTATGAGAAGGCATCAAATTGGCGTTTTTATCGCCACGTTTCAGTTCGTTTTGTTTTGTCGTGAAAGTTTTGTATGCCTCGCACTCATCATGGAATGCGCCACAACCTCTCTTTTAGCAATTTTTACACGGTGTTTTTGTATCTATAATCATATTTTCTCCTTATACTATTTGTTCAAGCTGTTGAGTTGCGTATTTTTTCCATTTGTTATAAACAAAATCAAGCACGTCTTGGGATGGTTTAGAATCATGTGCGCCATAGCACTGCAGAACGTCATTCGTTTTCAGCGAATATTCAACAGTAACATATGGTTCCGTTATTTTCTCCTTGTTGCGCACAAAAAATATCAAGCTCTCTTCTCGCAGTATCCTGGAATCATAATTCATGCGACCTACACAATGATGAAGCGCATTGCCTTCTTTAACAAGATCTCTTTTGGACTTTGCAATAAGCACGCAATATTTCTCTTTATATTGCAGGTTTTCGTATTTGTTGGCTATGTCGGGTATAAGATCAATTTCGTCTTTGTGGGTTTTAATGTAGTATTGATCTGCTCTCATGTCGTGCCAATATCTAAAATCTTTTGGATATTTATTTTTAGTATCTGTCATATCAATGCCAAGACTTACACAAGCATGAATGTAGTCAGAATATATTTCTTTATCGATTCCATTTCTCTCAAGATATGCGCAGAGTTTGCTTATTTCATTTTCGGGTATAATGGTTTTTATCTCACGCATATGTTGGTCGGTATAATAATCTTCAAGAAACACAGCATTGCTTATCGATATGTTTTGTTTGAACGCTTGCACTATCGCACTAATACTTGGTCGATTCGATTTCAAATACTCTATGTTGTGTCTGATGAATGCTATAAAGGCTTTATCGTTCTCACATCGATTTAGTACACGCTTGCTTCTGCATAACCATCCTAAACCGGCTTTCATAAACAATTCGGCTTTGGGATGATCTTTCAGAATTCTCAAGTATTCCAAAACGTCCATGCCCTGTTCTGCGCATTGCCGATATCCGGAATACTTGTATGATGTATTCGAGAGTCTTTCGAGACATACTTGATCTGCCATTGGATCAAAATATTGCTGATCGATTTTAACCCACGGCGATTTTTCTTTTATACCTGCTATCTCATTATTCCAGTATGTTTTATACCCTGCGATGTATGTGTAAGCCATATCTCGTGCATATGCACTCCCATTGATGCCATGCACGGCAACTTGCTTAATCATCGGTTTTGATGTCTT
>CAZYXN010000038.1:0-22441 GCA_964651105.1 uncultured Muribaculum sp.
TCTGGCGCACTGCTGCGACCCTGACGTTAACATATTTTGTGGGATGGGGTCTTAACGTTTGTGTATTTGTTGTGTTAATGAGAGATATTCTTGCGCATTAGAGATGAAATTCGTAAATTCGTAACACTCGAATTTACGAATTTTGTCATTATGCTGAAAAAACTGTTATTGTCATTAATATTGATGTCATCCATGATGTGTCTGGCGGTGAAGCCGAAGACTGTCTCAATACTTGGGGATTCTTACTCCACATTTGAGAATTATGTTGTGCCTGACACTAATTATCTATGGTATTTTTCTTCGACGGTCGACACTACCCGTACTGATGTGCATGATGTCGAACTGACATGGTGGAAACAGTTTATTGCTGAGAACGGGTTTACGCTTGAACGCAATAACTCGTTTTCCGGCTCTACGATATGCAACACAGGTTATAACGGCGACGATTATTCCGGACGTTCGTTTATAAGACGCATGGATAACCTTGGTGATCCGGCTCTGATTATTGTGTTTGGAGCGACCAATGATTTCTGGGCTAAGGTGCCTTTCGGCGAAGACAAAGATTCTATGTTCACTGATGCTGATTTATATAGCTTTCGGCCTGCATTGTCGATGTTGTTACAACGGTTGCCGCAACTTTATCCCGATGCGAAGCTGTGTTTTGTGTTGAACGACGGCATTACAGGCGAATTTCGGAAAGCGATTATAGATAAATGCCGTCAATATGGTATAAAATGTCTTGAACTCACCGGCATAGAAAAGCGTAACGGGCATCCCGACGCAAAAGGTATGTCAGAGATAAATCGACAATTAACTAAGTTCATTAAAGATAACGATTACAAATTATGAAAAAAAGTATTATCGGTGCTATTGCGGCGCTGTTTTCGCTGTTGATTAGTGTTCCCGTATATGCGCAAACCATTCTTGATACAGGGACTCCCTCAAAACTGGTTCAGATTGGTGTCCGTGCGGGTTTCAACACTTCTAATCTTTCTACAAATTTTGATGACGCTTATCCCGAGATTGCGTGGAACCATAGCCAGTGGCGGCCGGGATTCAGCGCGGGAGCGGTTGTGGACCTTAATATCCGTAATTTCCTTGCAATTGAATCAGGATTGAATTTCCGCTCTCGCAACAATAGTTTCCATTATCTCTATAATGATGACAATTCCCTTATGGCAATTGATGGAAAATGGGGTGGTTATTATCTGGAAATTCCGTTGTTGTTGTCTTTCCGTCTTGGAGTAGCCGAGCTTGGACAGGTTCATATTGATGCGGGCCCGTATTGGGCGACCGGATTCGGAGGCAAGTGCCATTATACATATTTCAGCGAAGCGCTCGGAACTGTGATGAAAGAGAAAGTGAAGGGTGATTATTTTGGAAGCAAGGGTATCGCCAATCGTTCTGACTGGGGATTTAAGTTTGGTGTAGGCGTGCTCGTAATGCAGCATTATTATATCGGGGCTCATTATAATGCCGGATGCAGCAATGTGCTTAAAAATACCGGTGACGGTGTCAAAAAACCGGTGGGCCATAATAAATTGTGGTCATTTACGCTCGGCTATAACTTCTGATTGGAGGTAAATCTGTTCCGGATGTCGGAAATGATGTCACCAAAACCAAACATCATCTAAAATTGTTTAAATTCTAAATTCGCCGGTTTGTAATTTTTAAACATTGAAAGATGAAAAGAAATCTGCTTATAGCCTTGGTGTGTGTCATTGTGTCAATTGGATTTGCATCTTGTGAGGAGGATGGCTGGGACACTTATGATGCTCCGTTTTTAGGAAATTGGTACGGATTGAATAATTCCTCGAGTTTCACATTTTATTCTGATGGAAATGGGTGGTATAGTGATGATTACGGCAATACTACTTCGTTTTCATGGGATTATGACCGTGATGATTTGGAGATATATCTCGATGATAGTTACGGTTCGATATGGGAATTTGCGTGGAGTTTTTCTCCCGAAGGCTACCTCTCGTTGTATGATTTGGATTATGGCGGAACGACATATTATTCCCGATAAAACCTCTAAGAGTCTTGCCGGCATTACATATTAAAAAATGTTGTAATTCAAGCCGGGCTCTAAACTTTCAATGTGATATTCAATCCTATTAAAAAACGATGATTGTTATCACATAAAAGAAATAGATATTATGAAACATATCGTAAAAAAGACAGCGGCATTTCTGTTGGGCGTTCTCCTTTTGGCTCCTTGCCTTGAGGCTCAGAATCGCACAACCGGAAATAGAAACAGTTCCCGGTCGGAACAAGTTTCTCATGGCAGAAGTGGTAATGAATCCCATCGTAAGCAACCGGCTGCGCGTCCTGCTTCAGGGAGGCCCTCTTCGGGCCGTCCGGGCTCATCCCGTCCCGGTAATTCAAATAACTCGGGAACTGTAAATCATCGTCCCGGCAACAACGGCAACCATAACCAAGGTGTAGCAACCCGTCCGGGAAACAACGGCGACCATAACCAAGGGGTGAACCATCGTCCCGGTAGCAACGGTAATCATAACCAAGGTGTGGCAACCCGTCCGGGAAACAACGGTAATCATAATTGGAATCAGGGAAATCGTCCGAATCGTCCTACTACAGGGGTTCGCCCAGGGCAGGAGATGCGTCCGCCTCATAATAATGCGCATCGTCCAGGCAATGGACATAATTACCGTCCTCCCTATGTGCATCGCCCTCCGGTGCATGTACATCGTCCTGCTCCTCGGCCATGGCATCGTCCCGTGCCGCCGCCTGCATGGCGTCCTCGTCCGGGAGCACCTGTCATAGCCTCAATCTTCGGGATTAATTTCGGAACGACTCTTAATATCTCGCTGAACTTCCTTCTCGGACATGGATATACAGTGTCGAGCTATGGCAGCAATGCGGTATATCTGAGCGATGTGAACCAATACAATTATTATTGGCCTGAGGCGACGATGTATTATGGGAATAATGGATTGGAACGCACGGAGTTTTTTTATTCTACCGGTTATCCCGATACGGTGCGTTACCGCAATCTGTACAATAATCTGACGGCGATTTACGGTTCTCCGGTTGATGTGGCCAATGTGTCCTCATCGCTTTCTGCAACGTGGTTCGCTCCTAATCAGGGATACATCCGTCTGCAATATGTGCCGCAATACTCGGGCGGCCAACTTCGGTTCTTTACCTCAATAACTACCGGACTTTGATAAGAATATTTTGTCGGGGAGGTCGGGATTAATGCCCGGAATATCGGGGATTTCGTCCTCCTCGTCACTTTCTGCAAAAAGCTGGTCGCGAGGAATGATTGCTATGGATTCCGGATTATATTTTTTTCCGACAGATATATAAAATCCGTGGTGTATCAGTTCGGCGGCAAGTTGAGGTTTCCCTCTGAATCCATGGATTATCCATGGCTGAGTCGGCGATAGTTCTTTTTTTAGCGCGATGATGTCGGGGAATGCTTTAACGACATGCAGTATTACCGGAAGATGGCACTTTTCCGATATGTCAATCCATTTTATCAGTTCCTTTGTCTGGATGTCGAGCGAAGGCCAGTGAAGCTTGTCCAATCCCACTTCCCCTATTGCCACTATGCGGGATGATTCCGGCATTCGGTCGATTTTGCCGGGATTTGCGGCATCCCACGGATGAACTCCGTATGAGTAATAAAAAGCCGGATTTATGTCAATACCCGGTTTCCAGTTTATTATTGCTCCCGCACGGTGCGGGTCATGTGTGTGAATGTCGGAAATCTTCATGGCACCGGGTCATAACCGCTGCCTCCCCACGGATGTCAGCGCATTATTCGTTTTATAGCAAGCCAACTCCCTTTTATGGCGCCATGACGCGAAAGCGCTTCGACTGCATATTGACTGCATGTGGGCGTATAACGGCATGCCGGAGGAAAGTGTGGAGATATAGCCCCCTGATAAAATCGCACGAGCCATATGAGCAGTTTAGTCGGTATCTGCTTTATTTTCATTTTCAGCGGAGAGGCGGGATTCAAGTTTCAATAGCAGTTTCTTCATCGAGGCTTCTGCTTTGGCATAAGATTCCAAATGTGGCGATACATAGATAAATGCTATGTCGAGCGGTCGCTTGGAAAGAGCCGGAGCGATGACCCGGTTTAACCGATAGGCTTCGCGGATGCGGCGTCTCATCGTCACTCTGTCCACTGCATGGCGCAGCTTTTTTTTTGGTACCGAGATCAGGAATTGAGCCGCTGCGTTGCGGGAGGGATTTTCCCGCCACACCATTCGTAACGGATAGGCAAGAAACGTGCGCGCCTCTTCGCGTGAAGCGAAGAGGCGGTCTATTGCGGTCACCGAACAGAGCTTTTCTCTTTTATAGAGGCGAAGCGTATCCACCGGTGTCAATCGTTTTTAGCGTCTTCTTTTAAAAAGATATCGAGTGCGGCAGTCATTGAGGGAGCGGCGATAGAGGGAGCTTCCATATCCAGTCGCAACCCGGCGTCGCGTACGGCCTTGGCTGTCGTGGCTCCGAAACATCCGATGCGGATATCATCCTGACGGAAGTCAGGGAAATTTTTCAGCAATGAATCAATACCCGAAGGGCTGAAGAAAAGAAGCATGTCATAGTCAAAAGCCTCGTCGGGGCCGAAATCATTGCTCACTGTGCGATACATGACGGCGCGCGTATATTTGATGCCGTTGTGATCAAGCACGTTAGCATCGTCTTTGTGTACGTCGCTCACGACATACAGGTAGTTTTCCTTGCTGTGTTTCTGCAAATAGGGGAGCAAGTCGTCGAGTTTTCCGGTGTTGACATAGAAAATCTTGCGTTTGCGATATATGATATATTTTTGCAGATAGTTGGCTATTGACTCGGTGGTGCAAAAATATTTCATCGTATCGGGAACTGAATAACGCATTTCCTCGCATAAACGGAAGAAATGGTCGACAGCTGTGCGGGCGGTGAAAATCACTGCCGTGAAATCAGAGATATTGATTCGTGACTGCCTGAACTCTTTCGCGCTTAATCCCTCCACTTTGATAAACGGACGAAAGTTTATTTCAATCCCGTATTTTTCAGCGATTTCGTAGTAGGGCGATTTATCTGATGTAGGCTTTGGCTGTGAAACAAGCACTTTTTTTACTTTCACTCTAACTATGTTTTATTTTGTGTAGGTTAGCAAATTAAGTTATGATACAATGAAAATATGGCGTGATAGGCGATTATCAGCGGCACAATTTCCACACTGCAAAGGTACAAAATAAAATAGAGTAATGATGAAAAACCGTGGTAAAAAATTCTAAATCCCTTAGAAAAGAATAAAATACGCGCGAAAACATACAAAATCCCGCGAAACGGCAACCAATTTCTTAATATGCGGTTATTTTGATTTTTGTATTTGCCGGATTGGAGTCTCTGATGAATATGAGTCTCTCGGCAAGAGTTTGCCGGGAGAAACGGTCTATCAGGGCTATGTTTATCACTCCCGGATTAAGCCTTTTTGTCGGTATTCTTATCGGAGCCGTGTCGTTAAGTTCTTTGACAATCATATTCCCGGCTCCATACAGAGCCAGTGTCATTCTGTTGATGTCGAACGAAGGTGTGGTGTAAGGCTGTATCAATATATCGCCTTTATGCTGGCTGACTGACAAGGATGCGCCATGAGTCTGCGCGTTTGGGAGTTTTGTGCGGCACGAAATTCCATCGATGTTGAAAGCTTCAAGCCACAACTCTTCATCAGCATCAGCGTTAACCAAAATGTAACCCATGCCGAGATGTTGTGATACGCTCTCCATGATTACTTCTCCGAAAGCGTTTACGAGTCTCACCTTAACGTCAATCCCCAGTCCGTCATCTCCTACCGCTTTATATGCAACGCGTTGCGAGTGTCCGGCAATAAGGTTGCCTCCTTCAGGCATGACATCTAACGCGATTGAGGTTATCGTTCTCGGCTTTAGAGGCGCGATTACGCTGTCTCTTGGATTCACGATTTTTATTATCTTTTTGAAAAATAGCTTTTCATCGAAATTCTGCATCCATCGCGTATATGCGGCTAATGTATATGAACCGCTTTTTATATGGGAGGAGATGGGCAATGCGTTGGCAAATATTCCTGTGCTGTCTGATTTGATTTTAATTCGTCTTATTAATGTGTCGGCGGCATTGTCAAGTAATTCAACATAGACGAATTTCGATCGGTTGATAAGTCTGTTGGTGGCGGCATCGGCGATATATACACGGAACCATATGGTGTCGCCGGCAGCATAATATGCCCTGTCGGTGTGTGCATATGCTTTTTCTTGCGGCGTTTTGGCATAAAGATTCAGCAGCAATGACGATATGCTGTCGGCCGACAATGGCTTCTGTGCCGATACTCCTATGGACGGCAGCAGCGTCCACATTATACACACGCATATTTTTAGAATATATCTCATTCCGACTTAATAGTTTAATGCCGCGGCTAAATTCATAGATGCAGTATTGATTTGGTTGCGTTTATGATTTTTCCGTCAGGCATTATGCCTTGAACATTTATATTCAGATTTTTGACTTCGGCAGGAATATAAAATTCAATTTTAGCGCTGTTGTCTTGGCTCAGTCTTAAATCAGGCTGCCAATATAGAGTAGCCCGGTAAGGTTGACGGTAGTGCTGTGTCTTGTCGGCCTCCGGATATTTTGGGGAATAAAATTCTACGGGAGACTGGTAGCCCAGCGGGGTTATATTAGCCATGGAAAGTTGAGGAGCCCTTTTTCCTTGATTGCCATATTGTGTATTGATAATTAATATGCCGGTATAAAGCGCTTCGGGAGCGTAGGAGGCCACCCGTGCGTCACCTGGCCGGAAATATTCTATTGAACTTACATTTTGAGGATGAAGATTGAATGCTTCTTGCTGCGAGCTTCTGAATCCATCTATAAATACAGGAGTAGGAATAAAATCGTTCATGACGTATTCCCCGAACTGCGGTTCCGGCAATGCTCCGCCAGTACTTCCCGTATGTCTTATCTTTATACTAAGACTGCGGAGCATGGATTCAATTGATGGAAAATGGCCGATGCGATTGTCTCCATTTTTGTAGCCGCGATGAGGCTCTATGTTGCCTCGGTTGCTCCATTTGGCCGGTTTCTTTATTGTGACGCTCACTTCGCCAAGCTCTTGAATGTCAAATAATGATGTTGGCAGAGGGTGCTCTTTGGCCAATTCAATGAATCTTTGTTCTTCTGGCCCAATATGGCATGATTCCTTCAGCGATGATATGTGGGGCATTGCCGGTTCGTCGATATGTATTACAGCATTGCCGGTGTTGTCGTTTTTAGTTCTGGCCTCCAGGGTGAAGGGAGTTTTGTCAATGAAATCAAGTCCTGAAATTACAAACCGGCTGCTATCGCCGAGTTGAAATTGAGTCATCTCAAAAGTCGTTGGAGAAAACAATATCATTTTCATCCCTTTCGGATGGCGGTTGAATAAGGTTTCGACGTGGCCGCTTATGGATTGCGTTTGTTCAATCGGGAATTTAAAATCAGGAATAGAGTCACTTATGATGTCAGCGCTTTCATATCTTCTCCAGCCTTGCGTCATCATAAGCAGATCAAGGTTGCTGTCAGTTTTTGCGTCTGTATTCTCAAAATAGTACCCGATATCTTCAATATATCCTTTTAGTTCGGAGTTCAACAGTATTTCACTACCGATTGTTGGATAGGGCTCATATGGCAATGAACCGTCGGTTACGGAAATGGAAACAACGGCAGGTTCTGAGATAAGACTGTCCGGCTGTTCTATGGCAATTCGTAGGTTCCCTTTCTGATTGTCCTGATTGGTTCCTTGTGTTGGAATGCTGGAGCACAATAATAATGCCACGATTGCAAGATAGTTTTTCATGCCGGTATCGATTACGTTATTTAGAGAGTTTTGGCAGATGATATCAGATTAAATTATGATACAATGAAAATATGGCGTGATATGCGATTATCAGCGGCACAATTTCCACACTGCAAAGGTATAGGATGAAATAGAAGAGTGATGAAAAACCGTGGTAAAAAATTCTAAATCCCTTAGAAAAGAATAAAATACGCGCGAAAACATACAAAATTCCGCTCAGAGGAAGCAAATAGTCGATTGTGGCCGGATAGAAAAGCACGGCAAGAGCCGGAAGGACAAGCCCCCAGCCAAGAAGCACCTGCGAGGCGTTGAATCCTCTTAGCCAAAGGCGCGCGTCGGTCTTTTCGGCAAACACATATCCGATCAGGCTGTAGGCGAACAACTGGCATATGTAGTAAGTCACTGTAAGGCCGACAAGCATGCCGATGACAGCCGGCGCCATGTCTCCCGGGATGGAGATACCGCTTTTTCGCATGAACGGCAACAGCAATAATGCCTCACAAACGCACAGCTGAAGTATGAAAACCCCCATGATGCGCGTTTCGTTGACGGTGCGTTCATTGAACACGTTTGAGCGTTTGCGACGTCTTGTCAAATCTTCCTTGATGGTGGTGAAAAATCTTGGACACTGCCGTATGTTGAATATTACGAGCAAAATCATCAACATGATTATGCACATAAGCAATGAGTTTGCTCCGGGGAGTTCCGGACGCGGCTCAGGCGGCATGCCGGCGGCAAAGGCTTTCACGGAATCTGTGAAACCTCCAAACTCAACTTCGTATGGAGCCTGATAAGGATAGCAATATTCCAACAGTCCTGACTTCATCGGCAAGGGCTAATATTTTTCCAATATGGTGAGCTCCTGGTGTTCAAGAACTTTCCGGAGCGCATCTTCGGGAGTGGTCGCCACGCTCCACAATCCTCGTCCCCGCATGAAGTGACGGTCGCAGGCTCCTTGGAGGTGAGCCAGAAGATTGTCATAGAAACCTCCGACATTGGCTATTACGACACTGCCGGCATATAGCCCGAGTTGTCGCCATGTGATGATCTCAAACAATTCGTCCATCGTTCCCACGCCTCCGGGCAGGGCTATGGCTCCTGCCGACATTTCCGCCATAGTCATTTTCCGATCATGCATTGTCTCGGTGATGATACGGCTCGACAGGTCTTTGTGGTTCCAGCCTTTTTCCACCATAAATCGTGGCAGCACCCCGATCACCTCTCCGCTTGAAGCAAGCGCTCCTTCGGTCGTCGCGCCCATCAGTCCGGCCCTGCCGCCGCCATTGATGAGCGGCAGCCCGGCTTCGGCGATCAATTGCCCGAGACGGCGGGCGAAATCAAAATATATGCGGTCTATGTCAGGCGCGGAAGCGCAGTAGACAGCAATCCCTTTTTTCTCCATTTCGCTTACTTTACTTCTATGAGCCTGGCGAGATACTTGCCGATGATGTCAAACTCGAGATTGACGCGTGTCCCCTCGACGATGCGGCAGAAATTGGTGTGCTCGAAAGTGTAGGGGATGATTGCGACACGGAATGAATCTAATGTGGAGTCACACACGGTGAGGCTCACCCCGTTGACTGTCACCGACCCTTTTTCAACGGTCACGTATCCACGGCGGGCCATCTCTTTATCGACAGTATAGCGGAAGCGGAAATATGTGCTTCCGTCGACCTCTTTTACTTCGTCGCACACGGCTGTGCAATCGACATGCCCCTGTACGATATGCCCGTCAAGACGTCCATTCATGACCATGCTGCGCTCCACGTTTACAATGTCGCCTTCCCGAAGCTCCCCGAGGTTGCTGCGGTCAAGAGTCTCTTGGATTGCGGTGACTGTATATGTGCCATCGCCGGGAAGGGATACGACGGTGAGACACACTCCGTTGTGGGCGATTGACTGGTCGATTTTCAGCTCGTCGACAAATGAGCAGGTTAATGTGAGGTGTACATTTCCTCCGTCTTTTCTGATGGCAACCACTTTTGCTGCCTCTTCAACTATTCCTGAAAACATAATCGGCAATTTTAATTCAAGTTACAAAAATACGATAAAAAAACGAATAATCTTCTGTTTGTGCAGCTCTTTCAGTACATGAGAAACATCGGTTTTGTAATCGGGCATTTAAATGCAATTTAAGTCCATAATAAAATTTTATTTTAGGTTATTCCAATTGTTGTCAAACTCTTCTTGCGATATGAAGCTATAATACTGCCAGTTTGTATCCCAGAATTTCGCTTTTCTCAATTCCTGATCGCCGCATCTGTGATGCTCCGTGTCCAGACGGCAGATAACTTCGTCGCCGTGAGTTACGATCTCCTGGACGGCATCGGCCCCATAGAAATGAAAATAATGGGTTACTCCGTCTTTCTCCAGTTTTGTATAACTATCAACATCCTCGCGCGGCACTCTCCGCAATATCGAATAAGCTGGATTTGTCCAATCAGAGTAGCCGTATTTTATATGTGGGATAATTTCAATGTATGGGGCACCCCCGCCGATTTCCATCTTCGCGATATCCATTTTCCGCAATTGCTCGCTATCCACTATGCCAGTATGGCCATTTGCCTGAGATACTCTCCATTCATTGTATATATCTATCGGCTTTCCCTCTTCCCAAATACGCTTTGGCCTTCTTGTAACAAATAATATATTTTCAAGTCCTTCAATTCCGAGCTCCAGGGATTTTCCTGCTTTATACCATACTCCCTCTGCAATTCCTGGCCTAAGAACAGTGTGATGGTAGAACAACACTTCGTCTTTGACAATACTCTCTATATCCGGCTTATAATCCATAGGGTAACGATGCTTAAAAACACGGATAGTAGAGCTGTTAAGACATGCCATATCGTTTGTTATATACTGGAAATAACATTTGAACTTGCCGTCAATCTCGGCGCAAAATACATCTCCAATTTTTGTAACTATTCTTTTTGCCATAATGAGTGGATAATGCGGCTTACCATTTGATTAATCGCATAAAAGAGTTTATCTGATTCTGCAATATAGTGAATGTTTTGTGTTTAGGCAAGGAGATGTGTTGTATAACATGCGTTCGATATCAGTTGCCCGTATGTGGGCTTAAGAAAAGGCATTTAGTGTTATTTAACATTAATGGCGGATATGGTTAAGGCTCCTTGCCGTAACTTTACAATTTAAATAAAAACTTGATATGGCACAAATAGGAGATATAGTGCGTTACCTGAACGCTGTCGGCGGCGGGCGCATCACTAAGATAGACGGTAATATCGCTTATGTCGACGAAGATGGATTTGAGACTCCGGTACTCGTGAAGGAGTGTGTGGTTGTGACTCCGGCAGCGCCTAAAGCTCCGGCGGCGCCTAAATATGTCGCTCTCAAGCCGTCTCAGCCTGCCGTGGCGGCAGTGGCCGAAAAGAGCGAACCGCCTGTCAAGGAATCGCCTGAAGGCGAGCTGCTCAATATAGTGCTCGCATATGAGCCGGAAGAAATCAAGCACCTCACTACGACGGAATATGACGCATATCTGGTCAATGATTCCAATTACGCCCTTTATCTCACTTATCTTACCCGTGCCGACGGCGAAGGGTGGGTGACCCGCTTTGCCGGAATGATCGAACCGGGCTATCAGGAGCATCTCGAACACGTGACCCGCGAAATGGTGGGCCGCATCGACCGTGTCGCCGTGCAGTATGTTGCATATAAGCCTCAGGGTGAATTTAAGCTGAAGGCGCCTGTGGCGGTTGAATATGCGGTAGACAACACAAAGTTTTTCAAACTTCATTGTTTCCGCGAAAATGTATATTTCGACTCTCCGGTGCTTGCGTTTGAGATAGTGAAAAATGATGTTCCGCAGCGGCCTCTGGTCATCGACAGCTCCCGCCTTGAAGAGGGCATCAAGAAGAAAAAGGCTGTTGATGCCGCTGTAGCCAAGCACAAGGCGCAGAAGGCCGGACGCAATTCTGACGTGATTGAGGTTGACCTGCATGCCGACGCGTTGCTTGACACTACCTCCGGACTCTCCAATGCCGATATTCTTGCCGTGCAGCTAAAGGAATTCAACCGCATGATGAACGAGAATGTGCGTCATCCGGGCCGCAAAATAGTGTTTATACACGGCAAAGGCGAGGGTGTGTTGCGTAACGCGATTCTCAAAGAGCTGAAACATAAGTTTAAGACCTGCAATGCGCAGGACGCTTCATTCCGGGAATACGGATTTGGCGCCACACAAGTGACCATAAGATGATACTCTTCTTTTCAGGCACAGGCAATTCTCGCTATCTCGCGGAGCGGCTTGGCGCGATGCTCGGCGATGAGACGCGTGAGATGATGCCGTTCTCCATGCTTACTGAGGAGAGCGAGATCGCCGATAAGCGTGTCATATGGGTGTTCCCGGTTCATTCATGGGGCATGCCGGCTCTTGTTGTCGACTTTATCAAACGCGTGAAGATTGTGGACGGGGCGAAACATTTCATGGTGTGCAGCTGTGGCGACGATATAGGGCTTACTCATAAGCAATGGCGCGCGATGATGGCTTGCCGTGGCTGGGATGCCGTGGCCGCCTACTCCGTGATAATGCCTAACACCTATGTGCTGTTGCCGGGGTTTGATGTCGACCCTGTCGAAATAGCGTCTGGCAAACTTGATGCTGCCGCCGCCCGCATCAGCGATATCGCGTCACGTATAGAGCTGGGTTGGGAAGGTGACGACGTGACCGCAGGAGCGTTTCCCTCTTTGAAATCAAAGCTTTTCTATCCGTTCTTTGAGCGGTTCATGCAGTCGCCGAAGCCGTTCCGCTGCGATGAATCGCTTTGTTGCGGTTGTGGTAAGTGCGCTGCCCGTTGCCCGATGGGCAATGTGACGCTCGACGGTAACCGGCGTCCGAAATGGGGGGAGAAATGTACGATGTGCCTTTACTGCTATCACATATGTCCCGTACATGCCGTCAATTATGGCAGCCGCACAAAAAACAAGGGACAATATCTTTGCCCCCTGCATTAGATTATTTAAGAATCTCTTCGATATGCGTTATCTCGTCGGTCGCTGATTGGTCGGGGCGGCATGGCACTACCGATGCGTAGCCCCGATCGAGCCAATAAAGGTCGGTGTCCGGGCTGTCTGGCTCCTCGTTGTGGAATTTTCCGGTGAGCCAGTAGAAGGGGTGCCCGTGTGGATCCGTATAATCGGCATATTCTTCTGTCCAGAAGCCGCGTGCGGCTCTTGTGATTTTTATTCCGTTGACAGCCGCGACTCTCGGTATGTTCACATTCAGACACACGTCATGAGGCAGTCCGGCCGCAATCACGGCTGAGGTTATTTTCCTTACGATATCGCGGCATGCCGATAGGTCGGCGCTTTCGTCATGGCTTAGATATGAGAACCCTATCGACGGGATTCCGAGCATGCATCCTTCGAATACGGCTCCCATGGTGCCGGAATATATGGCGGAGTTGCCTGAATTGGCGCCATGATTGATGCCCGACAGTATGAAATCGGGCTGCTCTTTCAACACGGCATGTATTCCGAGTTTCACGCAGTCTACCGGTGTCCCGTTGATTGAGTACATCTCCGTGCCGTTGTAATCGTCATGGCGTGTCACTCTGAGCGCTTTATTCACGGAAATGGCTGATGATTGCCCCGAATGCGGGCCGTCGGGCGCGATTGCTGTAATCCGTCCCATGTCGGCGACGTAATTGATTAATTCGTGAATGCCGGGGGCATTTATTCCGTCATCGTTGGTGATGAGTATAAGAGGCCTTTTGTCGATCATAATCGCTATATTGTTTTATTGGGTTCTGTTGTCTTGTCGTTTGCTTCGGCGGTGTTCCTGTCCCGATAGGCCGATGGAGATATGTGCATATGTTTTTTAAACAGGCGGGAGAAATAAAACATGTCGTTTATGCCAATGGCGAAACATATCTGGTTTATCTTCAGGTCAGTGGTGTCGAGCAGGCGGCATGCTTTCATTATTTTCAGCATGTTGAAATACCCCATCGGGCTGTGTCCGGTACTCTTTTTGAACATCATCATAAAATGCGGCTTGGAATAGCTTGTCATTTCTGTGAGTTCTTGCAGAGAAAGCTTTTTCGCAAGATTCTCTTTCATATACCGTATGGCCATTGTCACTACTTTGTCCGTGCTCTCTGACTCGCACCCCCTGTCGGTTATGGTGAAACGGCGTATCGCTCCGAGTACATAATGGAGCAATGATGAGCAATACAGCTGTGACTCGATGCCGGTGTCGCGTTCGAGTTCCGCGAGTATCTCTTCAAGGCGTCCCGTGATTTCGGCTCCGAGGATGTCGCCGGGCGAAAGCATCTCCCCTTCATTTATTTCGGCGACAAGCGCTTTGGCGATATCTCCTGTAAACCGTATGCGGTATGCCGACCAGCTCTCTCCCGCAGGCACTGAATATCCGGCTTCTGCGCGACTGTTGTGTATCACGAAGCGGTGTTGCGTGATTTGTGAGCATGAACCGTTGACTGTGTAGTCGGCGGTGCCGGCGATGCAGTATACCATGACATAACCGTCGGCGGTGTCCGGGTCGTTAGTCGACGACCATTCGCCATGCAATCCTCCGAAATAGCCTGCGTCAATCACCCTGAGCGTCTGGAGCGGGGCGCTGCTGCTCAATTGTAGGGAGCCGTGGGCCGATGCATAGCGTATGCCTTTGGCGGGCAGAGATGCGGGGTTGAATGCTGACGAGAACATGATTACAAAAATAACAAATCTTTTGCGGAGTCACAAATCATGACGGAACCAAAATGCAATATAAAACGACAGCATGGATTCTGTCGAGAATCCATGCTGCTGTATAGGATCGGTCTCTGTGTGTAGAGCCGGTTAGTCGTAATGGATGGGGATTTCGCGGTCAATGCTGTGGTCGAGCGAAATCAGAGTCTCTGTGCCCGTCACTCCATGAATCATCTGGATACGGTCATTGAGCAATTCCATCAGATGCTCGTTGTCCCGTGCATAAAGCTTGATGAGCATGGTGTAGGGACCGGTGGTGAAGTGACACTCCACTATTTCCGGGATTTTTTCAAGTTCAGGGACTACGTCGCGGTACATTGCGCCTCGTTCAAGATTGACGCCTATGTAGGTACATGTGCGATAACCCAGAACTTTGGGATTCACATGGTAGCCTGAGCCTGTGATGACTTTAAGATCGATGAGCCGTTGCAGTCGTTGATGAATGGCAGCTCGTGACACTCCGCACTCCATCGCGACATCTTTTGACGGGATACGGGCGTTCCGCATTACTATTTCAAGTATTTTGCGGTCAAGATTATCTATTTTTTCCATTAAAATTGAATTTCTGTTATGATTAGTTGTTAAGGTATAGCAAATGTAAGCAAATTATTTATAATTCGTGGACATTTTGACAAATATTTTTTCAATAAAATACTTTTCTGGCTATTTAGCTTAAAAAATGAAGGAAATCCCATGAAAAATGCAGACAATCCGTTGAGGGGTTGTCTGCATCTTATTTTGATTATGAATTATTAGTCTTGAGTCTCGGTGGCGGCGGGTGCTACGGGAAGCGCCGGCCCCTCTTCGACATTGGTGTTGAAATCGGCGGGTTGAGTTTGCTCTACGGCTGCGGGAGCTACTCGTGAGGTGCCTTGAACCAGATTGCGTGGCATTACGAATACTCCGATAATGGCAAGAACGCCGATAGCTGCGGCGAGCCACCATGTGGTTTTTTCAATGAAGTCATTGGTGCGGCGAACACCCATTACCTGATTGGCTCCGCCGAATTGTGACGATAGGCCGCCGCCTTTTGATTTTTGAATGAGCACAACCCCGATCATCAGGATTGATGCGATAACTGTAAGCGTAATGATTAGGATATACATGTTATTTCTGTTTTATATATTGCTGATTTATTATTAATTTCTGCAAAAAACGCAATTGGTCTGCAAAGTAAATACTTTTTTCCGGATATTTCAAACTTAAATTGCTTATAATTTCATAAGCTTTGGCATAACGCCGCTGTTTTATGTAGATTTTTGCCAAACTTTCGCTTAAAAGTGTGTCATCCTGAGTTGCAGGCTCTTGAATCGGCTCCTTTTGCGGCTGCGTGGATTTCGGTTCGGGAGCCGGTGTTTCTGCCGCTTGCGGGAAGTGCCCGTAGTTCTCGCGGCTTTTGAGGATGAACGAGTTTATGCGGCTTTCCTG
Source organism: uncultured Muribaculum sp. (assembly GCA_964651105.1). Taxonomy (GTDB): domain Bacteria; phylum Bacteroidota; class Bacteroidia; order Bacteroidales; family Muribaculaceae; genus Muribaculum. The sequence continues at coordinate 15,995 of CAZYXN010000038.1, forward strand.
GGAATCGTCGGTTGTGTCGGTGAGTTCCGGAAGACTGCGTTCCTCTTCTTCTGAAAGCAGTTGGGCGTAGTCAGGTGTCGGATTGAAGATGAGTTTCTCCAGGAGTGCCGTTTCTGAGCTGTCGTTGCCCCCATAATTGTTTATGAACGTGTCGATGACCTCTTCTGTCGTGGCCGGCTTCTTGCTTTCCTCGCGTGGATAGAACCTTGCCTGCAGGAGTCCGAGCGGCTCGGTGAGGCGGTAAAGCATTTCCGGGGAAGCGCTGTTGATGGCGATTCGTTGTGTCAGAATCTTTTTCCTTTCGGGATTATCCGCAAGATTTGCATTGCGTTCAAGCTCAAGCGCCGACGGGAGCGTGAAATACGGATATTCACGCGCCATCGTGTCGCACCATTCCTGATCGACGCTCATGCCCGGATTAGCGAGCAATTCCTTTAATATGTCGGGGTTTGACTTCTCCATCCGATTACCAGTTGCCTATTGTTGCGTTGAAGATGAGGTCGATGAGCTGTTCGGTGATTTCCGTGCAGAGTTGATCCTGCACGTCGTTCAGCATTTCTGAGCTGTCGAAATCCTGATATGCCGAAAACGATTGGTCGACATCGTTTTTGTCGTTTTTTGTGTCGGTATATTTGACCCTCACCGTTATGGTAAGGCGTGTTTTCGACGCGAGCGCGTTTTCAGTGACGGCTTGCGGAGATAGTGAATATCCGGTTATTTCTCCCGACATTTCAAGGTCGCCTCCGTTGTCCACGACTTGCAGGCGCGTGTTGCGTGCGATATAATCGAGCAATGCGTTCTCGAAGGTCTGCTGCAGAGGAGGATACACCAATGCCGCTCTGATGGGGAAGTTGGAGACGGAGATTGTCTTATAGACCGTATAGTCTATCGCCGACCCGTTGAGAGTGAAGTTTATCCGGCAGCTTTGCGTCAGCAGGATGCAGCATATTGCCGCTGCCCATGTCGTGGCGCGGTTGAGCCTTGCGGCGGTTATTATTTTTTTCAAAGTATTATTCAAGGCCATATTCTTTTATTTTTCTATAAAGTGTGCGTTCCGATATGTTGAGCTCGGCTGCGGTGGCTTTTCTGCGCCCTTCGTTGCGTTCGAGAGCGCGTTTGATGGTCTCGCGTTCGGTGTCTTCGAGAGTCATTCCGGCATCCTCAGTGTCTATTGGCATGATTCTTGCCGCCGTCCCTCGGTCAAACACCGATTCGACAGGGGAATATTTGACGAGGGTGCCCGGAACTTCCATTACCGGTTTCGTCGGTTCGTAGCCGACGTTTGTCTGCGTGTTGCCGTGGGCCATGTTGCTTATCGTGGTGCGGAGGGTGTCTATTTCCTCGCGCATCCTGAAAATCATGTTGAACAGCACTTCTCGTTCGGCTGCATACGAGTGCGTTCCCGCGTCTGAGACGGTCGGGGTGTAAATTCCGGCTCCGGCCGGCAGATATTGCGATAGCGAGTGGCTGTCTATGGTGTTGCCTGCGTCAAACAGAGCCGCCTGCTCGATTACATTCTTGAGCTGTCTGACATTTCCGGGCCACGGGAAGCGTAAAAGCATCTCTGCCGCGTCATCGTTAAGCTCGATTGCCGGCATACGGTACCGTTCGGCGAAATCATGGGCGAATTTGCGGGCGAGCAGAATTATATCATTGCCTCTTTCCCGCAGTGGCGGCACGCTGATATGCACTGTCGACAGACGGTAGTAGAGATCTTCTCTGAATTTTCCGCTTGCGACAGCTTTTTGCATGTCCACATTGGTGGCGGCAACTATTCTTATGTTGGTGCGTTGCACGGTCGAGGAGCCTACCTTTATAAATTCGCCGCTTTCCAGCACGCGGAGCAGCCGCGCCTGGGTCGTCATTGGCAGCTCGGCTACTTCGTCAAGAAATATTGTTCCTCCGTCAGCCTCCTCGAAATATCCTTTTCTTGAGGCTACGGCTCCGGTGAAAGCCCCTTTTTCGTGTCCGAAAAGCTCTGAGTCGATTGTCCCTTCGGGGATTGCGCCGCAGTTGACGGCGATATATTTCGAGTGTTTTCTTGCTCCGTATTGATGGATAATCTGAGGGAAAAACTCCTTTCCGGAACCGCTTTCGCCCGTGATGAGAACCGACAGGTCTATCGGGGCCACGCGGATTGCCCGTTGGATGGCGGCTATAAGAGCCGGAGCGTTTCCAACGATGCCGAATCGTGATTTTGCCTCCTGGATTTCTATTGATGTGTCGACCGGCATCATTTCCTGTTCCTTAATTCGTAAGTTTTTTGTTTTAGAAAATCTCCAAGTTCGTCAAGCGAATTATGGGCCTTAAGCTCTTCGGCGGGAATTATGTCGCCCACTGAGACATGGATTGTGCTGTGACATTTTTTCCACACCTCGGCAGGAAGCCGCAGCGTGCGCAGCCGCCAGTCGATAAGGCCGAGGATGTTAAACCACAAGCTGTTGTGGCCGTGGAAATAAATTGGAACCACAGGCACGCCAAGCTGCTGGATTAAGCGTATGATGGTGGGTTGCCACTGGCGGTCTTCAATCCGCAGTTTCTTATTGATTTTGCTGACGGCGCCCGCCGGAAAGAATCCTACCGGTTGCCCTTTCCTCACCTGCATGATAGCCTGTTTTATCCCGGTCATTGACACGGCTTTTTTTGCCGGATCGTCTGATGCCAGCGCGTCGACCGCGATAAAGTTAGGGCGCATGGCCGAGATATGGTTAAGAACCATATTGACCATGACTTTGAATTCCGGACGGTATTGTGTCATCAGAGCTATCAGGGAGATTCCGTCGAGAGCTCCGAAAGGATGGTTGCTTACTGTGACAAATGCTCCTTCTGGCAGGCTGTCAAGTGTCTCCTGCCCGTCGATTCGTAGCGTTATGTCGAAATCCTTTAGCAGATTGCGGGCAAATTCCGGCCCGGGCGTATGGCAATATTTTTCGTGGACGGCATTGACTTTGTCAACCGATAGCCAATGCAAGGCTCTGTTGACCAATCGCTCATGCGATGACAATTGAGGCACAAGGGCTGCAATGTCATTGAAGTCAAGCACCGTAGGCTTTATTTCGGTATTCATTTATCTTATCTTGCAATAATTTACAAAATTACGAAATATAACTCACAATGCAAAATTTCATATTACGCTTGCATAATTAAAAAAAACTATCTATCTTTGCAGCACTTTAGATGCCGGCGACGGTGTTTGGGTATAAGGATTGTCTTATGGTGTAATGGTAGCACTGCAGTTTTTGGTTCTGCCTGTCTTGGTTCGAATCCAGGTAAGACAACAAGGCTTCGGGAGCATCGCTCCCGAAGCTTTTTATTTATCCCCCGGCTACTCCGATTATCCCCATTAGTCCATGTGGAATTGATTTTCAATGATTTTTATCGCTGAAAATCAATCATATAAGAAAATAACGGTACAACTATTCGTTAAGAGAAAAGTGGGAGTGAAAAAGTTGCTTTGAGGGAGTGAAAGGATTAGGAAAGGCGTGTGTTCTGAATGAAAAATTTAACAAAATATTAACAGTTGATAGATGTTTTTATGATTTAGTGCAGAAAGCAAAGAGACACGAAATTTCAAGTGAATAAGCTGTATGTCAGCGAAAATGTGTAACTTTGCATATTGGCATATATACCATATCTGAAACAATGGCAAAGATTACAGTTCAAAATACCGAAATAGCAGTTGTAAAATACAATGAGGAGGATTATATCAGCCTGACAGACATGGCTCGCAGCCAGATGCAGGAGCATATAATTTTCCGTTGGTTGAGCCTTAAAAGCACCATAGAGTATCTCGGAGAATGGGAAATGCTCTATAATCCCGATTTTAATTGTACCGAATTCGGTACAATTAAAAATGCCGCAGGAAGCAACAACTTTGTGCTTTCGGTAAAAACGTGGCTTGAACGGACAAATGCCATAGGCATACGTTCAAAAGCCGGTCGTTATGGCGGCACATACGCACATCGGGATATAGCTTACCATTTCGGAATGTGGATAAGCCCAAAATTTCAGTTATTGCTCGTCAAAGAGTATCAACGGTTGAAGACTGAGGAACAGCGGTTGTTGGGGTGGTCGGCGAAACGTGAGCTGTCGAAAATCAACTACCGCATACATACCGACGCGATAAAGCAGAACCTTATCCCGGCGGAGGTTACCCCTGCACAGGCGAGTATCATCTATGCCAATGAAGCCGATGTGCTGAATGTGGCGATGTTTGGTGTAACGGCAAAGCAATGGCGCGAAGCCAATCCCGACCTCAAAGGGAACATACGCGACTACGCTACAATCAATGAACTTATCTGCCTGTCTAATATGGAAAACCTCAATGCGGTTTTCATCGAGCAGGGAATGACTCAAGGCGAGCGTCTTGTGAAGCTGAATCAGATAGCCATCCATCAGATGAGCGTATTGGAAAGTGGTGACAATGATAGGAAATTGCTGAAATGAAGAAGTGGCAGAAAATAGTCGGCATATTAGCCTTTGTCGGCATTGGCATTTTATTAGGTATCTCGATGATTGAGATTGAAGCAATTTATATATGCCAAGACCTTATCACAAATGATAATCGGAGCATATGGAATGCTCAACATTATTTTTATACACTCATTTTTATATCAGTGGGTCTTTATTTTATTGCCATCTTTCTTTTTATTTGCCTTTGGCGGAAAAGGGGTAAGTTATCAATATCCGACATAGACAAATTAAAAGAAGCATTACAGAATTTAGGAATAGCAAATAGCGCGTTTTACGTTGATGATATATGCCATGCCGACAGCACTGTTTTATTCAAAAGTGGCAACAAATACCAAATAATATATGTAGATGATAGAGGTGTGCAAAAAGTCATTGCTTCTTTTTTTGAGGAAAAACAGGCATGTGATTTTCTGGTGGATTATTTCAAAAAATCGGCAGTGATTAAGTAAGGAGAATAATCTATCTAATCAGAGGCTGGCAGAATGATTGGCGCGTAGAGAGCGTTAGCGACAATGCGATGAAAATGCAGAGGACTTGTCAAGGAATTGTTTACTACTACTGAAAATCAACGCTATATACAATTCAAGAAACAAGCGAGGTACAAACTACGTTAATTAGCAGCCAAAACAGAAGGGAAAAGTAGGGAAATGGGGCTGAAACAGCAGAATCTCGTTATAAGGGGATAATATTTCAGTTTTCCGTTCAGTTCAAGCACTTTACACATAGTAACGCAATGGTTTTAGGGAGAATTGTATTAACTTTGTAGCACGAACAAAAGCATTAGGCGTATGAAGAAGTGGCAGCAAATAGTAGGCATCATCGTATTAGTAGTTTTGGCAATTCTAAATGTTGCGATGTGTATGTTTTATTTTGACTACGCAGCCTCAATATATTTTGAGCCGGGAGGAAGCACTCAAAACGCTATTGAAATAATGCGTACATATTCACAGCACGCTATAAAGGGTGTGAGTTATATCGTGTGCGCCAACTATATCATAGCTCTATGTCTGTTCATATGCCTTTGGCGGAAAGGAGGCAAGCGATAAAACTTACTGATAAACGATTCTGGATATTTGAAGCATTATCTCTTGTATGTGGAGAGTTAACCTTCTGCATCGCTGCTGGAATTTGGTTTGCATTATCCCAAGTTAATTGGTTTTCAGAATGGATAATCCAAATTCCAATTGTACTCTCCTGGGGGTTAGGGGCTCTCCTTTCATGGCTCACAGCCAAAAGCGCAAACAGTATTCCATTCAGAACATATATATGGACTAATTGCGTGTATCTGGCTTTAACAATTTACAATATCAGCAACGGAGACGCATCGATAAACGGTTGGTATATAATGTTTTGCTTAGGATTTGTAATAGTTTCTTTACCAGCATTTGTCTTGATGACAATTATTTACTCTAAAATAAGCCAAATAACCAATAAAATAAAGGCTGTCGGACTGGTTATGCTGACAGCATTGCCTCTTGTGGGTATAAATTTTATGGGAAGTAACTTAGGAATTGGTAAGGAGGATATGATAAAGGATGTTGCAAATGAAGTTATCGGGATGGTTGATAATTTCAAAGACAAGAATGGGCGACTACCTATCGGACTTAATGAGATAGGAACTCCTTTCGAGGGAATTAATGAGACCTATGAATACAAGGACTATATTTTTTATTACGAACCGCGAAAAGACGGCTTTTATTGGCTGACAATCACATTCGGTCCGGATGAGAATTATTGTTACAATTCTAAAAATAAGTCTTGGATATGGGATTGTGATTCTGAGCGAGTAGAGATGTATAAAAAATACGACATTGAAAAAGATTTAGTCGATGAAACTAAACGATAAATGATTTTGGATGTTGATTTATAAAGGGATTACAGACTGATTCCACCTCGTCCTCTGTCAATCTTCCAATCATACCGACCTTCCGCGACATCGCCAATCTCGTTGAGTGTGTGGCGATGTTTTATTTC
>CAZYXN010000039.1:0-21669 GCA_964651105.1 uncultured Muribaculum sp.
CATGCCTTATACTTCGGCCAATGCTAAGATTGCCTCTATCGCCGGACAGATAATGACGGCCCGACTCCTTGAAAAAGTACGTGAAGACGAAGGAGCCACCTATTCAATTTCAGCAAGCGGTTCGCTCTCAAGATTGGGCAAGACTCCGGCCATGTTCCAGTCGGCGTTCCCCATGAAACCGGAGATGAAAGACAAGGTTCTTGCCATTGTCGCCGATGAGTTTGAGGCTATGGCAAACGAAGTGAAGCCCGAAGAGCTTAACAAAGTCAAGGAATACATGATTAAAAACATCACTACCAACTTTAAGGAGAACGGCAGCTGGCTCGGAGCCATGAAGAGCTATCAGATAAAGCCCGTCGACGGATTTACTCATGCTATTGATGACATCAACGGCATCACGCCCGAAGATGTCTCCCGATTCATGCGTGAATTGCTGAAACAGAACAATTACCGCGTGTTTGTGATGGATCCTGAAGAAAAGAAATAATCTCCTTATTAAGATAGACTGATTTAAAATGGCGATTTCGCGTGCGGAATCGCTATTTTTTATAATATCGGCAGGTGAAAATTTTGCTGAGTTTACAGCCGGCTTTGCCGATTCGTTGGTTTTTTAATGAAATTTTTCGGAAGTGCTTGTGTGAATGGAAGAAAAGTCGTACCTTTGCACACCGATTATGTCCAAATTAATGAACTGACTAACCTTAGATTATGCTTTTGGCCGAGCACAGTCTATAGAAGTGGTCGCTTAGAAAACTATTAATCAAACATTTAACGTGGATACTTTAAGTTACAAAACTCTTAGCCCCAATGCGCAGCAGTGCAGCCATGACTGGTTGTTGATTGATGCTGCCGATCAGCCCCTGGGTCGTGTTTGCTCTGTAGTGGCATACATCCTCCGTGGCAAAAACAAACCCACCTACAGCCCCTTTGTGGAATGTGGTGACAATGTTATCATCATCAATGCCGACAAAGTGCGTTTGACCGGCAAGAAGTGGTTTGACCGTGAATATCTTTCTTACACCGGATATCCCGGCGGACAGCGTGTCGCTACTCCTGAAATCATGATGAAGAAGTCTTTCAACAAGCATCTCAAACCCGGCTATCATCCCTTGTTTATAAAGGTTGTGAAGGGTATGCTTCCCAAAAACCGTCTGGGACGACGCATCATCGAGAACATGCATGTATATAACGGCCCTGAGCATCCCCATACCGCTCAGAACCCCAAATTAGTCGACATCAACAAAATCAAATAAGAAGTATGGAAAAGGTAAATGCAGTTGGCCGTCGTAAGGCCGCAGTCGCACGTGTTATCGTTGGCGAAGGCTCTGGCGTTATCACCATCAACAAACGCCCGTTGGAAGTTTATTTCCCCTCTTCCATCCTTCAATACATTGTAAAGCAGCCGCTCAACACCCTTGACGCAGTTTCTAAATATGACATCCATGTCAATCTTGACGGTGGAGGTTACAAGGGACAGGCTGAAGCTCTTCGTCTTGCCATCGCTCGCGCATTGGTTAAGATCAATCCTGAAGACAAGCACGCTCTGCGCGTTGAAGGCTTCATGACTCGTGACCCGCGTAGCGTTGAACGTAAGAAACCGGGTCGTCCTAAAGCTCGTAAGCGCTTCCAGTTCTCAAAACGTTAATATCCCGTATGCTATCCTTCGGGATGGCCATAATCGATATATCGTGTTTAGTATCTAAATCCGTGAGATGGACACGTTCCCTACCTGCGGATTGTAAAATTTAAAAAGAACGTAAACAACTTTTTTAACAATGTCAACACCTAAATTTGACCAACTTTTGGAAGCAGGTTGCCATTTCGGTCACCTTAAAAGGAAATGGAATCCTGCTATGGCTCCTTACATTTTCATGGAGCGCAACGGTATCCACATCATAGACCTCTATAAGACTGCCGCTAAGGTGGAAGAGGCCGCAGCCGCTCTTAAGAGCATTGCAAAATCAGGCAAAAAAGTTCTTTTTGTCGCTACTAAAAAGCAGGCCAAGCAAGTAATCGCCGACAAAGCCTCTTCAATCAACATGCCTTATGTGATTGAACGTTGGCCGGGCGGTATGCTCACCAACTTCCCCACTATCCGCAAGGCTGTGAAAAAGATGGCCGCTATCGACAAAATGACCAAGGACGGCACTTTCGACAATCTTTCAAAGCGTGAGAAGCTTCAGATTTCTCGTCAGCGCGCAAAACTTGAAAAGAACCTTGGTTCTATCGCCGATCTTAGCCGCCTTCCGTCAGCTCTTTTCGTAGTTGACGTATTGAAGGAGCGTATCGCGGTGGCCGAAGCCAACCGTCTTGGCATCCCCGTGTTCGCTATGGTCGACACCAACTCTGATCCTAACAACATCGACTTCGTTATCCCCGCTAATGATGACGCTTCAAAGTCAATCGAGCTAATTCTTGACACCGTAGTTTCTGCTATGGCTGAAGGTCTTGAGGAACGTAAGGCTGAAAAGGCCGACGCTCCTGCCGAAAACGACGAAGAAGCTCCAGCTCATCGCGGTGGCCGCCGTCGCGTTCGCCGCAACGAGGAAGCAGCTGCTGAAGCTCCCGCTGCTGAGACAGTCGTTGAAGAAGAAGTGAAAGAGGATTAATTATTAATTGAACAAAAATTACAACCAATATGGCAGTAACAATGGCAGAAATCAGCAAGCTCCGCGCTCTTACAAGCGCCGGCTTGATGGACTGCAAAAAAGCTCTCGCCGAAGCTAACGGCGATATGGAAGCTGCTGTGGAGATTCTTCGCAAGAAGGGTCAGGCAGTTGCCGCTAAGCGCGAAGACCGCGAGGCATCGGAAGGTTGCGTGCTTTCAAAGAACGAAGGCGAGTTCGCCGCTATCGTGGCTTTGAAGTGCGAGACTGACTTCGTTGCCAAGAATGCCGGTTTCGTTGCCCTTACTCAGAAAATCCTCGACGCTGCGGTTGCAGCTAAGGCTAAATCGATTGACGAAGTTAAGGCTCTCGTTATCGACGGTCAGACTGTGGAAGCTCTTATCGTTGAAGAGGTCGGTAAGACCGGAGAGAAGATGGAACTCGGCGCATATGAGTGCATCGAAGCTCCTTCAACCACTTCTTACAATCACCTTGGCAACAAGCTCGCTACTATCGCCGGTTTCAACCAGGCTGATGTTGACTATCAGGTTGGCCGTGATGTTGCTATGCAGGTTGCGTCAATGAATCCCGTTGCTGTTGACCGTAAGAGCGTGCCTCAGTCGGTTATCGATTCTGAGTACAACGTTGCAGTCGACAAGACTAAGGAAGAGCAGGTTAAGAAAGCTGTGGAAGCAGCTCTTAAGAAAGCCGGCATCAATCCTAATCTGGTAGACAGCGAGGCTCATATCGAATCAAACATCAACAAGGGATGGCTTACTGAAGAAGAGGCTGACAAGGCTCGCAAAATCGCTAAAGAGACTGCCGAGGCTAAGGCTGCCAATCTTCCCGCCCAGATGATTGAAAATATCGCTCAAGGCCGTCTTAACAAGTTCTTCAAGGAATCTTGCCTCATGGAGCAGGAATTCGTAAAAGAACCCGATTTGACTATCGAGAAGTATCTTGAAAAGGCATCCAACGGTCTTACCGTTGTGGAATTCAAGCGTGTAAACTTGAATCAGGACTAATCCTTCCACAAGAAGTCATAACTTTTATAATAGAGACATCCGGCAATGCGTCGCGCTTGCCGGATGTCTCATTTTGTGAGATACGATAATTTGTGCATACTTTGTGTCAAATTATGTATTATCTTTGCAGAAAACATTTAATAACATCTAATACTCATCAGCTATGTTACACACATCATTCACATCTCACGCATGCATTGACGCTAAGTCTGAACATTCTCAACTCGGGATTATGAAAATTTCCGGAAGCCCCGCTATGTCACGTATGTCGCGCCTCTTTATGGACATTTCCTCCGAACATTTCTGTCAATCGTTTAAGGAAATGACATCGCTTCTAATCCGGCCGAAACTTGGTTTCGATATCTTGTTGTCCCGGTTACGCGATATGTTGCCTCCGCCTGATATCCCGTAACAGGCTTATCATTATGGATTCTTACAGAATGACGACAATATATCACTTTACTCTGATTTGCGGCGGCTGCCAACGCCAAAAGCGTCCTTTGTGTCGCCCTGATGGCAGCATAAGAACTTTGACATGTTTATTAATAATCGCTTCATGGCGATCGATGTACGAAAAAGGCCCTCGCTGCCTGGCTTGCAGCAAGAGCCTTGGGGTTGTTAACCTAATCGTGAAAATGAAGAAGCGTGATTATTTGTTTGTGCCGTTGACGATGACCTTTTTGCTGTACGCCTGCTTGCCGGCTTCTTGTACGAGCACGATATAAAGTCCGTCAGCCAAAGGCATGCTTTCTACGAAGTCAGCCGACGCGCTGAACTCTTGCTCCTTGCTTCCGTTGGTAGAGTAGATGGAGATTGCGGCAGCGGTCTGGGCCTTGACCCTTACGCAATTTGCGTTTATCTCGATCTGCGGCTCGTTGGTGTTTATGACGGTGGAAGTGATGCCTGCCGATATATTGCGCGCTGCTCTTTGCGCATCGTAGAGTGAGGCCGGTTTCAAGCCTTCCTTGTGTACTCCGGTCTTATTTTGGCCTTCGTTATGTCCGGTAACATAGGTGTATCCGGCGTCATCTTTTGTATAATAGCGTCTAATACTGTTGGCGGTACAACCGATGGCATAATTTTGTCCGGTTGGCTCTTTGTCAAGATATATGCCGGCCTTTTGTACGTCGCAATTCCAAAATACGCAGTGAGTGCCTCCCCAACCGTGGGCGGTTCCCATATTATTGCGAAGATACATTCCTATTTTCCATCCGGATGTTACGTTGCCAAGTTCTTTCCAATTGTCAAACAATATTCCTTGTGATAACATTCGATGGCCTTCAGAAACTGCATAGGATTTTTCCGAGCGGAAATCTTTAACCACTATGCCGCTGACAGTTGCGCAACCGTTAGAAAGATAGTGATGGCGGCCTTCTCTTGCATAGCAGCCTTTGAATAAAATCAATTGTGAGCGGTGGTAAGTCTCGAAATTGTACCACGTTCCGCCGGTCTTATAACCTGATGGATCAATTGAATAGCAATTTTGTATGGTGCTTCTGGTCGTTGAAGTTGTCTTGATTCCTGCATGGTTGAAGCCGGTCATGGAAACATCTTTGACCCACGAGTTTTCAAGCGAGGTCATGTATATGCAGTCTTGCTCCAATACTTTAGTAGATGACATTGGTGTCCTTTCAAAAGAAAGGTGTAGATTTTCAATGCCGACATTGTGTAGCACTGTTCCCGGATTAGGAATTTTATAGATATATGCCTGAGCATATTTTTTGTCGAGAGTATAATATACCGGAGCATCTATTTCGATGGTATTCCCCTCTATGTTTGTGATGTAGCGATGGTACGAAATATCGATATTTGAAGCTTTCCAGTTGTGCTTTGTTACGGTTGTGCGTTGAGTGTTGCCTCCGTATAGCATATCTTCAAGCCATGATTCAGATGTGGGGAATTTTACACAGATAAGGTCGCCGATATTGTATGCGCTTGCGTCCTCAACTTGAAATGACCAGTCGCCCGGCATCACTTTCTCGTTGACGATATTTACTTTGTTTTCACCATTGCCGTTTCCCCAGTTGTGGAACGAAGAATTGCCCATTACAATAATCTTACGCTCTTTCTCTTTTGCGCCGCGAGCATATAATACTGTAGAGTCTCCGTCTGAATATAGATTGCCTTCTCCTCGCAGAATCACACCTGCATATTTCAGATTGATCTGTCCGTCAATATTATAAAAGCCGGAAGTTAAATAGACAACGCCTCTCATGCCGTTAGCGTCAAGTTCATATGCTCCTACTTTGTCAATAGCGTCCTGGATATGTTTTGTATTGTCGGCATTGGCATCGGAAAGCGGACTGATTCTGACGGTACGTTCCGGCAGATTCACGACCGGAATTTCTTGTCCGTTTTTATATCCCGCCTGGCTGAAATCGGGAAGTACAAAGCCGAATTTATCTTTGTGATAAGTCAACGCTCCGTTCTCCTCCTGCGTGAGAAGCGTGGATTGCCAAGTTGTTTCTTGAGCGTTTAGGGAGCTTGAAAGGACCAGACTGCCTATGCATAATGATACAAGTTGTGATTTCATGTGTAAGAATGATGTTAATACTATATTGAATGATGTTGCAAAGAAACACAGATTCTTGCTAATCAAGTTATAGTATTATTTCATTTATTTACAATATTGTCTCTGCCAAGGCATGATAATCATGGTTGTTGCAGTTTTAAAATCGCTGCGGCGTATCGCCGACCCAATTCAATCTGCGCGTTACGGCAGAAATGAGGGTCTTTTTCATTGTCAGGATATAGCCGTCCAAGCCCGTCGCTGCTCACCTTTACGCAGCGCGGAGTGATGCTGCGCGCTTTATTAAGCGTCGAATCGTTGAACGCATTGATTTTTTCGGGGCTTTCCCATCCCCATTGCCCTGTTTCCCCAACGGCTGCCGGCACGTCAGGCGCGTTTAGCGCTCTCCTTAAATGGTTGATGATTGAGGCGAATTTTTCGGCATATTCCGGTGTGGAGTTTTCAATGTCGGTTTCCCCCTGATGCCAGAGGATGCCGCATATCCGTCCATATTTCATCGCCTCTTTGACTCGTGTTTCCGCTTTTACAAGATATGCGTCGGTATGGTTTTCAGGAATCCATGACATAATCGAGCTGCCTCCTCTCGCGTTGACGACAAGCAGTATCTTGCGTCCGCTTCTTTCGTGCATAGCTTTTCCGAACGATGTTCCCGGTCCGATTTGCTGCATCTTCATCCCTTTGCGTATTGTGGAGTAGCGGTTGAGCGGCGCTTTTGCCGGTTCCGGAATTCCTTTGCCGTTCAGCAGCCATACTCCGGTGATGATATCGGTCGTGTCCGACGGCAGCATTGTGCCCCGTCCGGCCATGTTGGATTGTCCTATCAGAAGATAAATGTCATAGCCGTTGTCGCAATCCTCCTGGCTGTACACCGTGATTGAGGAGACGCACAAAATCAATAATGAGTATAAATATTTCATGATTAGGTGGATTAAATCAGCATAATACATTGACCGTTCAAGCGGTTGCAAATCTAATATAAATAATTCGATTAGGCAACAGCCGTCAGTCCCGATTTGAGGTCGGGGGTAACGTAAAAGCCGCTTTAGGTTGCAAGTTATCATGATAATTGCTAAATTTGTAATCTGAAATTGTTTAACTCGGTTAATAATGGAAAATAATGCTAAGAAGCCGGCTGGACTGATTGCCGGGATTATTGTGCTCGCGCTGTTGTTGGTAGTTGCGATTGTAGCTTTTATATTTACCGCCAAGTCGATGAACAAGAAGGTCGAGGAAGCGACGCTTGCCAACGAACAATTGCAGTTGACCAACGAGCAATTGCAGCTCGCTCAGGAATACCAGGTGTTGAATACCGAGTTTGCCCAATATGAAAATCAATCTCAGTTGCTTGCGAGCGACTCGTTGGTGACCAAATATGCCGCAGCTAAAAGCAAAGTGGAAAAACTTCTTCAGGAACTGAATTCTGAAAAGAAGAAAAGCGCCCAACGTATCAAGCAGTTGCAGGATGAAATAGGAACGCTTAAAAATATACTCCGTCACTATGTCACCCAGATAGACTCGCTTGGCAAAGAGAATGCCGGACTTCGCGCTGAAAACGAGCAGATGCGTGAACGTAACCAACAGCTTTCCACAAGAGTTGCCAATGAGACAAAACGCAATGAGGCTCTGTCGGAAAGGATGACTCTTGCCGAAAAACTGAATGTCACCGGTGTCACTCTGACTCCATTGAAGAAGAATGGCAAGACCGAAAAGAATGTTACCAAGGCCCGTCAGCTCGACGTGTCATTCACTATTCCGCAGAATAATTCTACCCCTGTTGGCGAAAAGATGATCTATCTCCGTATCGTCAGTCCCGAAGGAGCTCTTCTCGGCAACGGCGGTTCATTCAGTTTTGAAGGAGGCCATGTCCAGTGTACGGCAAAGAAGGCGATTGAATATGCCGGCGAGGAGATTCCGGGCATACATATCTATTGGGATGTCAATACCACTCTTACTCCGGGAGAATATATTGTGGAATTGTTTGCCGACAATTTCCGCCTGACTTCCCGCCGATTTACTTTGCGGAAATAATGGTTATGGCTGATTATTGGTCATATTTCATTGAGCAGATTAACTCGATAGAGGTAAACACTGTCTCGTCGATATTCAAACTTGCTTTGAGCCTGGTGCTGGGATGCCTTGTCGGGTTTGAGCGTAAACGCAAAGGGCAGATTGCCGGTGTGCGTACATTCGCCCTGATTTCGATGGGAGCGACATTGGCTATGCTGCTGTCGATATATGTGCCGCAGGAATATCTCGGACTTAAAAATGGCGACCCGGGCCGTATAGCGGCGCAAGTTGTGACCGGTATCGGCTTTCTTGGCGCGGGCGCCATTATTCAGATGAAAGGTTCCGTGAGAGGGCTTACTACCGCTGCGGGAATCTGGATTATCGCGGCTATCGGGATGGCTGTCGGGGTGGGACTGTATCTTCTTTCGCTTGTCGCCACATGCCTAGTGCTGATTGTCCTGCTATTCATTGAGAGAATCGAGCATCATATCAATGCCGGCGCTGAATCGCGTATCATCAGAATACGGTTGTCGGTTATTGCCGAGGATATTGACGGATATCGTGAAGTCCTGAAGCGTCACCGTGTGCATTTGACTAATGTTTATGTGGAATATGATTACAATGATCCGGTGACTCGCCTTAATCTTGTCGTGCTTATTAGGGAACATACCAATTATATGAAATTATTTGCTGATTTGAGACAGGTGAAGCCGACCGTGTCGATTTCACTCGCCAATCAGGTCAGCATCAGCTGATGTGTAAAGATGTCTGATATACAAGTCGAAAATTTAGTATCTGATTTAGCGTTCATCCTCATCCTCGGAGCATTTGTCACCGTGCTTTTCAAGTGGCTTAAGCAGCCTGTCGTGCTTGGGTATATCGTAGCGGGATTTCTTGCAAGCCCTCATTTCAAGTATCTTCCGTCGGTGACCACCGAAAGCAACATAGAGTTTTGGGCGCAGCTCGGCATTGTGGTTTTGTTGTTTTCGCTTGGTCTGGAATTCAGCTTCAAAAAACTCCTGAATGTAGGAGGTTCGGCCGTGGTGACAGCATTGATAATTGTTGTCGGGATGATGGCCTCCGGTTTCGCGATAGGCCATTTTTTGCATTTTTCCCATATGAACAGCCTGTTTCTCGGAGGAATGCTCTCGATGTCCTCGACCACAATAATCATAAAGGCTTTCACTGACCTGGGTATCAGGCAGAAAAAATTTGCCTCGCTGGTATTTGCCGTGCTTATTGTCGAAGACCTTTTCGCGGTGTTGATGATGGTGATTCTCTCGTCAATAGCGATTAACAAGAGCGTCGAAGGCTCAGAAATGCTTTTCAGCATCAGCAAGCTCGTGTTTTTCCTGGTGATATGGTTTCTTGTCGGGGTGTATGTGCTTCCGTCGTTGCTCAATTCCATTCGCCGCTATCTTAACAATGAGACGTTGTTGATTATAAGCCTCGGCTTGTGTTTCGGGATGGCTGTGTTCTCGGTGTATTGCGGATTCTCTCTTGCTCTCGGCGCCTTCGTGATGGGTTCGATTATCGCCGGAATAAGTTACGCCGAGCGGATAGAGGACGTTGTCACGCCGGTGAAGGATCTTTTCGGGGCTGTGTTTTTTATTTCGGTAGGTATGATGGTCGACCCTGCTGTAATTATACAATATTGGTTTCCTATACTGATACTTTCATGCGTGGTGATTGTCGGCATGATTGTTTTCGGCACGTTCGGCATGCTTATTACCGGTCAGTCGCTGAGGATTGCGATGGAGTCGGGATTTTCACTTACACAGATAGGCGAATTCGCCTTTATTATCGCCTCATTGGGAATGTCGCTTGGGGTGCTCGATGCCAATATATATCCGATTGTGGTGGCAGTGTCGGTGATAACCACGTTCACCACTCCTTACTTTATTCGTCTGGCCGACCCGGCATACACTCTTGTTGAACGCCATCTGCCGGCCCGTCTTCATTTTTTGATTGAGCGTTACAGCGGTCAGGCGAGCGCTGAGAGTGAGACGCGTGCTTTGTGGACATCGGTGTTGAAGCGTTACGTGTGGCGCATTGTATTGTATTCCATAGTCATAATCGCAATAATACTGGTGTGTACACGCTTTATGCTTCCATGGCTTCTGGATGTGTTTCCTTCGTGGGGGCGGTCACTGTGCAGCGCTATGGCGTTGTTGCTTATGTCACCGTTTTTGCTTGCTCTTGCCATTCCGGCATCTAAGCGCACGGAGCGCGAACGTCTTCGCGCCGCGAATGCCCATTTCGACGTTCCGCTGATTGTAATGACTGTTTTCCGCCTTCTTCTCGCTCTTGGTTTTATAGTCTACACGCTGAGTGTCATCCATTCAATGAGGGTCGGATGGGTAGTCGGATTTTTCATCTTTGTCACATTGCTCGGCACATGGTCGGGACGGCTCCGTAAGCAGGCGCGCATGATCGAGTCACGCTTTTTCGACAATTTGAATGAGCGCGAGCTCAGGCGTAACGGTAAAAATAATAATCTTGTAAGCGACATGCATCTTGCTTATATAAGAGTGGGGTATTCTTCTCCTTTTGTCGGTCAGAAACTTGTCGATTCTGATGTGCGCCGACGTTATGGCGTGAATGTCGCGAGTATACAGCGAGGAAACGAATTTATCGCTGTGCCAAACGGAAATGAGCGTTTGTTCCCGGGCGATGTAATAGGGGTGATAGGAACCGACGAACAGATAGAACAGCTGCTGCCCGTAGTTGAAAAAGATGAGACGTCGCCCGAGGACTCCGTTTCCGACATGAAGCTTACAAGCATTCATCTTTCCGAGAAATCGCCGTTGGTAGGGAAGACTTCCGCGTCATCCCAGATAAGAGACCGCTATAAGGCCTTGTTGGTGGCAATTCAGCATCCCGACGGCACCTACGACCATCCGACCGGAAGCAATGTGTTTAATCCCGATGATGTGCTTTGGATCGTAGGTGACCCTAAATTGTTAAAGACGCTTAGATAATTAATAGCTATGTGGATTGTTCTGGCTATTGTGTCGGGATTATGTCTCGGCTTCTATGACATTTTTAAAAAGATTTCTGTTGACGGCAACAATGTGCTTGTCGTGCTTTTTCTGAACACGGTGTTCAGTGTCTTGCTGATGTCACCGGTATTGATTATGTGTCTTAGCCACGGAAGCATCGGGCTTGGCAATACATGGCACGGGCATTTTGAGATAATCGTCAAGTCATTTATCGTGCTGTCGTCATGGCTGCTCGGATATTTCGGATTGAAACATCTGCCGCTCACCATTGCCGGGCCTATTAACGCCTCGCGTCCGGTGATTGTTCTTGTCGGCGCGTTGCTGATATTTCATGAACAGCTTAACTGGATGCAGTGGGTGGGAATTCTGCTTGGTTTTTGGTCGTTGTTTTTCATCAGCAGGGTCGGCGGCAAGGAAGGGTTTTCGTTCAAACATTCAAGATGGCTTTGGTTCAGTATTGGCGCCACTGTCATGGGAGCGGTTAGCGCCTTGTATGACAAATACCTGTTAAAATCATATGAGCCGCTTGAGGTTCAGGCGTGGTATTCGTTTTATCAGATGATAATCATGGGTATCGCAATCGGGCTTATCCTTTATTTTCGGAAAGAACGAACGCCGTTTAAGTGGAAATGGGCGATTCCGTTGATTTCGTTGTTCCTTACGATTGCCGATATCGCTTATTTCTATTCGCTGTCGATTGACGGGTCGATGATCGCCGTTGTGTCGATGATACGTCGCGGGTCAGTGATTGTGTCGTTTTTCTACGGTGTGATTGCCTTGCACGAGAAGCATATACGGCTTAAGCTTATCGACTTGGGAGTACTGCTTGTCGGTCTTGTCTTTCTGGTGCTCGGCAGTTAGTTGTCGTCACAGGCCAGCCTCGCGAAATGATGGCTTGCCGTGCATTCGTGAAGCGAATGGTCAATTATAATATGGCGGTTTGCCATTTCTGCTATTTTTGACATTTCATGGGACACGAGAATAAAAGTTGTTGTCGGCATAAGATTCTCGATAATCTCATAGATTCTCTTTTCATAGTGTTTGTCCAGATAGCTTAACGGTTCATCGAGCACAAGCATCTGGGGATGTGATATTATTGCCCGGCCAAACAGAGCCCGTTGCAGCTGGCCGCCTGAAATCTCTCCGATTGCGTGGTTGGCGTGCTCTCTCAGACCCATCAGATCGACTGTCTCTTCAAGCATTTTTGCCTTTTCCTGCCTTGATTTGCTTTTCACGGCCATAAGGCCGAGATTGATTGCCTCTTTGACAGTTATTGGAAATCGCTTGTCGATCATATTTTTTTGAGGCAGATAACCTATTGCCAGTCTCTCGGCGGTGTTTGAAAATCCGTATGATACCGAACCGGCCGTCGGATTGAGCAATCGTAACAATATCCTGAGGAGTGTGGTTTTCCCGCCTCCGTTCGGTCCGGTGACAGCCAGGAAATCTCCTTCCTTTATGTCAAGGTTTATGTCTTTGAGTATGATTTTACGGTCATATCTCATTGACACGTTTTGCAACGTGATAAGGCTATTGCTGTGAGAGCGCATCGGCGATATTTATGATTTCCCCGTCCCAGTTATAGCTTAGCGGATTGATGGTTACGAGCTTGGCTCCGATCTGTTCATTGGCGACGACGGCCTGCCGTGAGTCAATGTCTTTCTGGTAAAACAGAACTTTCGCGCCGGCCTCTTTGGCGTGATCGATAGCCGATTGCATCATAGTGACTGACGCTTCTTTTCCTTCAGGGCTTAAAGAAATCTGCTTTAAGCCGTAGTCTCTGGCAAAATAACTTAGCGACGGATGCCACACAATAAATGACTCTCCCTGGCATGGAGCGAGCTTTTCTTTTATTGAGTTGTCGAGACTGTCAAGATTGGCAAGCAGTTTTTTGAAGTTGCGGGTATAGACGCTTTTGTTTTCCGGATCAAGCCCCACAAGGCCGTTGTACATATTTGAGGCTATCTTTTTGGCGTTTTTTACCGATGTCCATGTATGTGGGTCGATTTCCATGTCGCCGGCATGGCCTGAATGGGTTCCAGTGATAAGAGCTATCCCTTCCGAGCTGTCGATTATTTTTAAATCGGGATTGTTTTTTGTGACTTTTGTTATTATGGCGCTTTCAAACGGAATATTGCCGATGCGGAAATATGCGGTACTGTTTTCGAGATTCATCAGATGGGTCAGGCTCGGGTCGTATGATTCGGGATTGGCTCCGTTGCTCAACAGGCATTTTACATCCCATTTGTCCCCTGCTATCTTTTCAAGAAGATATTTTTGCGGCTGGATACTGACTGTGATTATCGGTTTGGTGGCCATTTGGGTTCCGCATCCGGCAAGCAGGCTGGTCAGCATTAATGCCGGCAGAAGAGTCAAAAATAATATATATCTGAATTTAGGCATATTAAAATTTTCTTGTGCAACAATGCAAATATATGTAAAAACAAATCAAACGGCAATCAGTTGACCGTTTTTTTGCCATAAACCATGTTCCATAGCAAGTTTTTTGCGTTTTCCGGATTTATATCTCCTGTGGTCATCAGTGTAAGTGATACCGGGGGCAGATTATCGGCATAGGCCGGCTGGATGTAGTCAAATTCGTCGCGAAGCTTGAATCCGAGTCTTGAGTAAAATCCAATGCGGCGCAGCGCGGTTTCTCCTGTTTCTCGGGGCTCGACTTCGAGAATATAGTTGCCTGGGATTGCTTTCATGAGCGCCCGTAGCGCGTTTTCCCCGGTTCCGTTACCGCGTCGGGACAGAGCTATGGCAAAATGTTCGATGTAATTCATTCCCGGCAATTGCCACATGGTGATAAAGCCTGCGAGTGTATTGTCGTTGTCCATGATCGCATATGCGCGGAATCGTTCATGCCCGCAAGTTAAAAACCGCTCAATCTGTTCCCACGGTCGCCGTTCTTCCGGAGGGAATGCCTCGAAATATATTTCTTTAAATCGCGAGATATTTTCCGGAGTCGGATTTAACGGTTCTATTTTTGGGGTTAAAATGGACATTTGAATGAAATAAGTTAAAACAACGATGTAAAATTAGCCATAATTCTTGACGTATTAATGATATTATTCGTAATTTTGTAATACAAAAAGATAAAGTGCAAATTTAATTACCTAAAAAACGATAAGATCATATGGCTAAACCTCAATTGGACACTCTTGATTATAAGATTCTTAAAATGCTTTCAAGCAATGGACGCAAGCCGTTTCTTGAAATCGCTCGTGAATGTGGAGTCTCCGGGGCGGCGATACATCAGCGTATCCAGAAACTGATGGCTCTCGGTGTGTTAAAAGGAACGGAATGCCTTATCAATCCTTCAGCTGTAGGATACGATACTTGCGCGTACATAGGATTTTTCTTGAAAGACCCGTCAAAATTTGATGAAGTTGTAGAAAAGCTCAAATCTATCCCGGAAGTTGTGGAGGTTCATTTCACCACCGGACAATATGATATGTTCATCAAGTTGTTTGCAAAAAACAATGACCATCTTCTTCACATCATACATGAACAGCTTCAGGGTCTCGGCTTGGCAAGAACCGAATCTTTGATTTCATTCAAGGAAGTGTTCCGCCGCCAGCTTCCGGTAATTGACGAAAATTAATCTTGCTTCGGGGAAACAATGCCCCGAAGTCATTTATGCAAATATTTTAATTGTTCAACTTGTAATTTATGAAATTGAGAAAATTGACGGCTATCGCTGTGGGAGCGGTATGTATGTTTTCTCCTTCGGTCATTTTCTCTCAGGAAATGAATGAGATGTGGGGCGACAGCGATAAAGTGAAGGTCTGCGCGGACACTATTGTGCGCGGAAAGCTTTTTGACTGGGGAAACTATGCGATGTTCATCCACTGGGGGCTTTATTCACACATCGGCAATAAGTGGAAAAACAAGACTTATTATGGCATAGGCGAGTGGATTATGGATTCTCGGATGGCTAATATCGATAAAGATGAGTATAGAGCGGCCGCCCGTACATTCAATCCGGTGAATTTTGACGCCCGCAAGATTGCCGCTCTTGCCAAGGATGCCGGAATGAAATATATCATTATCACAAGCAAGCATCATGAAGGTTTCACGATGTATGGCTCAAAAGCCGATAAATTCAATATCGTAGACGCAACTCCATTTGGCCGCGACCCGATGAAGGAACTGGCTGACGCTTGCCGCGAATATGGACTTGGTTTCGGATTTTATTATTCCCACAATCAGGACTGGACAACTCCGGGAGCCGGCAAAGGCCCTGCCGTCGACAAGGACGGGAATGCAAAGACATTTACTGATTATTTCTATTCAAAGTGTTTGCCTCAGGTTGAGGAGATCACCAAAAACTACGGTGACATAGAGCTGGTGTGGTTTGATACACCGGGAAACATGCCCAAAGAGTATGCTCAGAAGCTTGTCGATGTCGTGCACAAGAATCAGCCTCACGCCCTCGTTTCGGGACGTGTCGGGTATAACCTCGGTGACTACCGCACTCTTGGCGACATGGAGGTGCCACTCGAAAATGTCGACGGAATGTGGGAGAGTGTTGACGTGACTAATGATTCCTGGGCATTTGCGTGGTACGATAACAACTGGAAATCGCCCAAGCAGATTCTTCAAAATCTTATATCCACTGTGGCGCGAGGCGGTACATTCATGCTCAATGTAGGTCCCGACGGCAAAGGCGATATTCCCGAATATGCGGCCGAATCGCTTCGTAAATCCGGAAAGTGGGTTGCTGAATATCCTCAGGTCATATATGGAGCCGGAGCTTCGCCATGGAAGCATGCATTGCCATGGGGCGATGTTGTGACTCAAGGAAACAAACTTTACCTTGCGGTATATGAATGGCCCAGAAACGGGGAGCTGAATCTGCCAGGTCTTCGTAACGAAGTGGCATCGGCAGTGTTGCTTAACGGGGCTAAGAAGGAGAAAGTAAAATTTGCCAAAGAGAACGGATGGACTGTGATTCAGGTGCCTTATCGCCGGCCCAATTCATTGGTCAGCGTGATCGAACTTACTTTGAAAGGGGACAGTATCGATGTTGACAGTTCGTTTGCCGCCGATCCTGAGATTGGAATAAAGGATATGTCGGTTATTTTTGCCGATAAGGTTGACTGCAGCATGTACAAGTCGTCATGGATGGAGAAATTTGGCGAATGGAAGCAGGTGCAGTGTGTGAAAGATTTGAATGCAGGAGGAAAACTGACATGGACGTTTGACATCAAGAAGCCGACCGTATTCCATATAGATATGAAAGTGAGGGGCAACGGGCCTTCGGTGTGGAAATTTGAGAATGATGAGGGGCATTTTGTGCAGAACCGTCAGCGCTCGTCTGATTTGTTCTGCGATCGTCCTATCGGGTGGCTTAAATTTGAGAAGCCGGGCCGTCACACGGTGACTTTGACAATGCCTGAAGGCGGACAACCTGCCGATGTGACTTCGATAAGCCTCACTCCTATAGAACTGGATTGATTCCTGACATATGACGGTGCCGGCTGACGATTTTTATTTGTGTCCGCAAAATCATATTTCCTGTTTTCAGCGTTTATATAAATGAATAAATAACTATTGATTTATGAACATGGATTATACTTCCATTCTTCTTAACGCGATTTCGTGGGCACGGGAAGCCGGCGCCGTTCATATGCGCTATTTCAGAGGAAACGAACTGTCGATACA
Source organism: uncultured Muribaculum sp. (assembly GCA_964651105.1). Classification (GTDB taxonomy): domain Bacteria; phylum Bacteroidota; class Bacteroidia; order Bacteroidales; family Muribaculaceae; genus Muribaculum. Next base: position 16,844 of record CAZYXN010000039.1, read on the forward strand.
GTCAAAGTTTAATGACAGCGATATTGTGACGGCGGCCGACAAGGCGGCCGAGAAACTGTTGCTTGACCATATACATGCCGCCTATCCCGCTCATTCGATTCTTTCGGAAGAGTCAGGAGCAGAGCCGCATTCGGGCGAATACCGTTGGGTTATCGATCCATTGGACGGAACGACTAATTTCAGTCAGGGTTTGCCGCTGTTTTGTGTGTCCATAGGGGTGGAACATAACGGAACGACAGTGGTCGGAGTCGTTTATGCCCCTTATCTTGACGAATTGTTTCATGCTGTGAAAGGCTCCGGCGCGTTTCTTAACGGAATTCCAGTGAACGTTTCAGGCAAAACGTGTCTCGAACATAGTGTAGTGTCAACAGGATTTCCTGTGGACAAAGACATTAATCCTGACAATAATCTTGATAATGTGGCTCGGATCATGCCTAAAGTGAGAGGGTTGCGACGGCTCGGTTCGGCTGCGTTGGACATATGCTACTGTGCCGCCAGTTATCTTGACGGATATTGGGAAATGAATCTTCATGAATGGGATGTGAATGCCGCCCTGCTGATTCTTGCCGAAGCCGGTGGTGACGCGATGCCGTTCCGTGATGACCGAAATGTCTCGATTGTTGCCGGAACACCGTCGGTCAGACAACAATTGTCGGCTCTTATAATGAATTCATAGATGATTGTCTTAATAGAAAAGAGGGATGGAACATCACTGTCCCTCTCCCTCGGTTAAGATAATTAAATATGAAAAAGAAATTTATAAAATATGCTTGATTTTTGAAGTCCCAGCCGCAACATCATTTGCGGCTTTGTTTGTTTCGTTGTTTTCCTGCAAATATAGTGAAGGAGATATGATGGCGAAATACCTAAAAATCGGGTAATTTAGTTTGGTAATCGTGTTTTGTTGTGGCGATTTTGACGGTTCATGGATGGAAAATCATGATTTTTGTGTAATTTTGAACTTTGAAAAGAAAAACTGAATAATGGAAAAAGTCATATTGACCGGTGACCGTCCTACCGGTAAACTTCATTTAGGACACTATGTAGGCTCGCTTAAACGTAGAGTGGAATTGCAGAATTCAGGTGAATTTGACAAGATTTTCGTCATGATCGCCGATGCCCAGGCATTGACCGACAATGCCGACAATCCGGAGAAAGTGAGGCAGAATGTCATTGAAGTGGCGCTGGACTACCTTTCGGTAGGCATTGACCCGGCGAAAACGACTATCTTTATCCAATCGCAGGTTCCTGAACTGACCGAATTGGCGTTCTACTATATGAATCTTGTGTCGGTGGCCCGGGTTCAGCGTAACCCTACAGTCAAGACCGAGATAAAAATGCGCAATTTCGAGCAGAGCATTCCTGTCGGGTTCTTCTGTTATCCGGTAAGCCAGGCTTCCGATATCACCGCGTTCAAGGCGACGGTTGTGCCGGTCGGCGAAGACCAGGCTCCGATGATTGAGCTTACACGCGAAATAGTGACTCGTTTCAATCACATATATGGCGATACTCTCGCCATGCCGGAAATAATGTTGCCGACAAACCAGGCTTGTATGCGTTTGCCGGGGACTGACGGACAGGCGAAGATGAGCAAGTCGCTCGGCAATTGTATTTACTTGAGTGATACGGCTAAAGATGTGGCTAAGAAGGTGAAGAGCATGTACACCGACCCGCAGCATCTCAATATTTCCGATCCGGGACATCTTGAAGGGAACTGTCCGTTTATTTATCTTGACGCATTCAGCAATGACGGGCATTTCGCAAAATATCTTCCGGAATATAAGAATCTTCAGGAACTGAAAGACCACTATACCAGTGGCGGTCTTGGCGACGGAACCGTGAAAAAATTCCTTATTAACGTGCTTGAGGAATCATTGGCTCCCATCCGTGAGCGTCGTAAAGAATGGGAACAGAATATCCCTGCGGTATATGACATACTGAAGGCCGGTTCGGAAAAAGCTCGCGAAGTGGCGGCAAAGACTCTCGACGAGGTGCGCGCGGCAATGAAAATAAATTATTTTGATGATCTCGATCTTGTAAAAGAACAGTCAAAGAAATACGGAAAATAATCGGATATAAGAATAAAATGGAAGCATCCGTGAGGAATCAAATCTTCACGGATGCTTCTGTTATGAATATGCGAAATTATTTTTCGGTTTCGTCTTTGACGGCATGCTCGTTGTCGAGCTCCGCGTCGTACCATGTGGAGTACATAAGGTAGTTTTTCGCGATTTTCTGATTGATTTCTTTGCTTTGCTGAGGGTCGACCATCTTGATAAATTTTGCCGGCGCGCCTCCCCATAGTTCGTTGGCTCCGATTTGTGTCCTTGAAAGCACGACGCTTCCGGCTGCCACGAGAGCGCCTTCGCCGACCACGGCATCGTCCATGACCACGGCTCCCATTCCGATAAGCGCGAAATCGCGGATTTTCGCTCCGTGTATTGTTACGTTGTGTCCTATCGACACGTCATTGCCTATCTCGATTGTCGATTTCTGATACAGGGTGTGAAGCACTGACCCGTCCTGAATGTTCACGCGGTCGCCTATGCGGATAGAATTCACATCGCCACGCAGGACTGTGTTGAACCATATGCTGCAATCATCACCCATCTCAACGTCGCCGATTATTGTGGCATTGTCGGCGAGAAAACAATTTTTACCGATTTTAGGGACGAATCCTCTTACTTTCTTTATAAGTGCCATGTTTAATATATGTTTTTAATCGAAATTATATGAGTTTCTCGTTATAGGCTCTGTCTTGCGGGCCAGCCATGAGGCGGTCACCTCGTCAAGGCGTGGCGCGAGAGTGTCGTAAACCCGTTTGTGATAATCGTTCAGCCATTTGATTTGGGCGTCGGTCATTATCGAAGGATCTACGAGTTTTGTGTCAAAGGGGAACAGCGTGACGGTTTCAAATTTGAGGAAGTTGCCGTCGGCTGTTGAAAATGCGGGAACGGTCAGGATGAGGTTTTCGCTGCGGATGCCATATTTTCCGGCGACATACAGCCCGGGCTCGTTGGATGTCAGCATTCCCGGCCTCAGAGCTGTCGGATTTTCCTGGAGACGGATGCTTTGAGGCCCTTCGTGTACGTTCAGGAAGCTGCCTACTCCATGTCCGGTACCATGCAGGAATGTCTTTCCTTCTTTCCACAGATATTGGCGGGCGAGCGCGTCGAGTTGAGCGCCTCTGGTGCCTTCGGGAAATATTGCCATGGCGAGGTCGATATGTCCCATCAGCACGAGTGTGAAATCATGGCGTTCGTCCTCAGTAGGATTGCCAAGCGATATTGTGCGGGTGATGTCGGTAGTGCCGTCGAGATACTGGGCTCCTGAGTCGACCAAAAGCAGGCCGGAGGGGAGGATTGTTGCGTCGGATGCCTCGTCGGGTTCGTAATGGACGATTGCCCCATGTTCGCGGTATCCCGCTATTGTTCCGAAACTGTCGTCGAAATAGTCGGGTTGCTGTGAGCGATATTCAGTCAAGATGCGGCACACACCTAATTCAGTTAGTGTCTCTCCTGCGGCAAGGCGGTCTTCAATCTCTTTAAATGAATGCGTGAGGGCGATACCGTCGCGAATCATTGCGTCACGCAGACCGTTGATTTGTGTTTCATTGCGCAAGGCTTTAGGCAGTTTTACGGGTGATGTTCCCGAAATCATCTTATCGGAAAGTTTTACCGCGATTGTTCCGGAGTTGGTTGAGGGGTCAATGAATACTTTTGTTCCGGATGGCAGTGATGACAGAAAGTCGATCGCTTGTCCGTAGGGCGACGTGCCTATGCCGAGCGATGACAGATGGTCGCGCGCTTGTGGCGTTATCTTTATCTCCTCAACGAAAAGAGTGGAATTTTCATCGGAAAGATATAGAAATCCTGTGACTACCGGATTGTATGACACATCTTTTCCTCTTATGTTGAGAAGCCATGCTATTTCATCAAGCGCGCTTATGAAAATTGCGTCAGCTCCGGCTTCTTTTACCGATTTCATTACGCCGGCAATTTTTGATGAGGCGTTTTCTCCTGCGTATTTCATCTCGTGGATGAACGCTTTTTCCACGGGAAGTGGCGGTCGGTCAATCCATATGCCGTCGGCAGGATGGAAATCGGTGTCCAATGAAAGTCCGGCTTTGTCAAGCGAGTCTTTGAGCCGGTTAAGCTCCGACATGGAGAACATTAGGGCGTCTATACCTACAGTGGCCGGCGAATGCAGCGTGGAAGTGATGTATTCGTCTATTGACGGTGTGGCCGTCAGGCCGTCTTTCATAAGAGTGATGCCCGTTCCCTGGAGCTGATCGGCTGCCTGGAGAAAATATCGTGAATCAGTCCATAGGCGAGCGTCGTCATCCGTTACCACGAGTGTTCCCGCCGAACCTGAGAATCCGCTGAAAAACTCGCGTTGATGCCAATGCGGCGACATGTATTCGCTTTGATGGGGGTCGGAATGTGGAATAATCACGAGGTCGATTTTCTCCCGGCGCATTTTTTCTCTAAGCAAGTTTATTCGGTCAGATATTATTGTGTTCATATTTTAAAGTATATGTTAGTTTCGATGGTTTCTGCAAACATACGAAAAAAAAACGAGCAACGCCCGGTGAGGTCACAAGAAAAATTATTACCTTTGCATCCGAAAAGTCGCCGATGCCGGAAATGTCTGAAAAGGACGAAGTTGAAATAGAATTTTCAAGATTTGCGCATTTTTGGCGAAAAAAAATTTGGATAGTATAAAAATCCTCCTTAACTTTGCACCGCTTTCGACCTCCAAGAGGAATGAAAGTTGGAAAAATAGAAAAATGCCTCTTTAGCTCAGTTGGCCAGAGCACGTGATTT
>CAZYXN010000040.1:0-21619 GCA_964651105.1 uncultured Muribaculum sp.
CGCAGGCTACGATAAACAATGTTATAATTACTGGTAACGACAGGCTTTATGAAAAAGTCATTCGCCGTGAGCTTCGTGTAAAACCGGGACAGTTGTTCAACAAGGACGACTTGATGCGTTCTGCACGTGAAATCGCACAGACCGGACACTTTGACCCCGAAAATATGGACATCCGTCCCGAGCCCAATATGGAAACCGGAACTGTCGACATCCTGTTTGGACTTGAATCGAAAGCCAACGACCAGGTAGAAGTATCATTCGGTTGGGGACAAACCGGTGTAATAGGCAAGGTAGCGTTGAAATTCACCAACTTCTCAATCAAGAACCTGTTCCGTCCAGGCACTTACAGAGGATTGATTCCGCAAGGCGAAGGTCAGACATTCACAATCAGCGCCCAGACCAATGCGAAATACTATCAAAGCTATTCAATATCCTTCCTGGATCCGTGGTTCGGAGGAAAACGCCCTAACTCACTATCCGTATCGGCTTATTATTCACGCCAGACAGGTATCAATTCTTCCTATTACAATCGTAACTGGTACAACCCTTACACTTATGGCGGTTACGGCTATGGATATGGTTATGGATATAATGACTATTACCAGAACTCTTACGAAAACGCTTACGACCCGAACAAAATTCTTCAGATGGTCGGCGTGACCGTAGGTTTCGGTAAACGTCTAAGCTGGCCTGACGACTACTTCCAATTCCAGGCCGATATCAGCTATCAGTGGTATTATCTGAAAAACTGGGATTACCTGTATTATATGAAAAACGGCGTGTCCAACTCAATCGTCCTTGGGCTTACATTGTCACGCCAGTCAATCGACAACCCGCTTTATACCCGTAGAGGCTCCATTTTCTCAGTCAATTTGCAGATGACACCCCCGGCATCACTCTTCAGTGGTAAAAAAGATTGGGAGAAACTAAGCAAAGAGGATACGGAAGAATCCAAAAAGGAATTATACAAGTGGATTGAATACTGGAAATTGCGTATAAAGACTCGTACCTATACTCCACTTACCGACCCGTACGGACGATGGACCCTGGTGTTGATGACACGTGCGGATATCGGTCTTCTCGGCAGTTATAACAAATGGCTCAAGACTCCGTTTGAGACATTCTATGTCGGCGGTGACGGAATGTCGGGATCATATCAATATGCTACCGAAACCATCGGACTTCGCGGTTATGAAAACGGACAGCTCACTCCTTACGGACAAGAAGGTTATGCTTACACGCGTTTCGGAATGGAACTTCACTTCCCGTTCATGCTGTCGGCCTCTACCAATATTTACGGAATCGCATTTGTTGAAGCCGGTAATGCCTGGACAAGTGTCAAGAGCTTCGAGCCGTTTAACATGAAACGCAGCGCCGGCGCAGGTGTACGTATCTTCCTGCCTATGGTTGGTATGATGGGTATCGACTGGGCTTATGGTTTCGACAATGTGTTCGGACAGAAAGGCGGCAGCCAGCTACACTTCATCCTCGGTCAGGAATTCTAAAAATTATTAATGAGAATAAACTTATCCGTTCGTAAAACGTCTTATATATTAGACACATTAAATATCACGATATGAAAAAGTTGACATTCGCTCTCCTGCTTATCGCTTTTTGTGCCGCAGGAGCCTACGCGCAAAAGTTCGCGTTAATCGACATGGAATACATTTTGAAAAACGTGCCTGCCTATGAAATGGCCAACGAGCAACTGAATCAAATATCTCAACGCTGGCAAAAAGAAGTAGAAGCCAAAGCTACCGAAGCTCAGACAATGTATAAGAACTACCAGAGTGACATGGTATTTCTTACTGACGAACAAAAGACAAAAAAAGAAGAGGCGATAGTAGCCAAAGAAAAAGAAGCAAGCGAGCTTCGATACAAATATTTCGGTCCTGAAGGAGAACTTTATAAAAAAAGACAGAGTCTTATGCAGCCTATTCAGGATGAAGTGTACAATGCCGTCAAAAAAGTAAGCGAAGAACGGGGCTATCAATGTATATTTGACCGTGCGTCCTCTGCTAATATCATTTTTGCTTCACCGCGAATCGATGTCAGCAATGAAGTTCTCGCTAAAATGGGATATGCAAAATAATATATTTACATTTGTTAATAGTATATTTCGCAATAGTTTTTTATCTTTGCATTTAAAATTAACATAATTAGGAAACTTTAAATATTGCCAATTGATATGATTAAGAAATTTTTACTCGCTATACTTGTAGCGTTTCCAATGATTGCAGTAGCTCAAGCTCCAAAATTTGGCGTGGTTAACACCCAGACAATCATACAGGATCTCCCTGACTTTAAAGAAGCGCAGGAACAGGTCGCTTCATCTTCAAAAAAATATGAAGATGAATTCAAGAAACTTCAGGAACAGATGGAAAAAAGTTATGCCGATTTTCAGGCTCTTCCAGCCGACACTCCTGAATCAATAAAGGAACGCCGCATGCAGGATATTCAGGATCTTGACCAGAAAATGCAGCAATTCCACGCAACAGCCACTCAGGACATCCAGCGTCAACAGGAAACTCTTCTCGCTCCTATTCAGGAAAAAGTTCGTCAGGCTCTAAATTCTGTTGGCAAAGAAAATAACATGACTTTCATTTTTGAAAGCGTCATGCCGCTATACACAGGGACTGAAGTCATTGATGTGACAACTATGGTTCGTACTAAGCTCGGTCTGAAATAATAGTTAAAGCTAACCTATACTTAAGAGTTGGTCTCGCGCAATAAAGCGTGAGACCTTATTTTTTTAATAGATTTTAGTACCTTTGCAATATGATTGCAAATACAGTTACGACAGGTCCTATTGGCGTGTTTGATTCAGGCTATGGAGGGCTTACCATATTAAGCGAGATTCGTAAATCGCTCCCTCAATACGATTATATATACCTGGGCGACAATGCACGGGCGCCATACGGTACGCGTTCCTTTGACATTGTGTATCGATTTACATTGGAGGCAGTAACAGGACTGTTTCAAAGAGGATGCCCTCTTGTCATTCTTGCATGCAATACAGCTTCAGCAAAAGCGTTAAGAAGCATCCAACAGAATAATCTCCCTGAGATCGACCCAACTCGCCGGGTTCTGGGAGTAATCCGTCCTACAGTGGAAGCGATTGGCGACATAACCCATACCGGCAAAATCGGGATATTCGGCACTCCGGGAACTGTAAGAAGCGGCAGCTATGAAATGGAAATCGCCAAATTACACCCTGAATTCACAACAATAACACATGCGTGCCCTATGTGGGTGCCACTGATTGAAAATGGAGAGGCGGCAAGTCCTGGAGCCGATTATTTCGTAAAACAGGAGATTGATCGGTTGTTACAACGCGAGCCGGATATCGATACTATAATTCTCGGATGCACTCATTATCCGATACTGATTGATAAAATCAGAAAATACGTTCCGAAAGGCATCACGGTTCTCCCGCAAGGAAAGCTTGTAGGAGAAAGTTTGGACAATTATCTGTCCCGGCATCCGGAAATGGAAACAAGACTGACAAAAAATAAGACTTGCGCATATCTCACTACTGAAAATGCCGAAAAATTCAATGAATCAGCAAGCATTTTTCTTTCACAGCCGGTTAAAGCGGAATCTATCACACTTTAATCTCCTTTCAAAATCTATTTTTAATCTTAAATAATATAGTATGAAACTATCCTTATCTAAAATCATGACAGCAATCGTAGCGCTTCTTTCATTGGATTTAAGCGCTACTGCCTCCGACATGAAACTTTGGTATGACCGACCAGCCTCTTTATGGGTAGAAGCTCTTCCGCTCGGAAACGGAGCCATAGGAGCGATGGTATTCGGAAATCCCGCCAATGAACAATTTCAGCTCAATGAAGAGACTGTGTGGGGCGGTTCTCCCTACAACAACACAAACCCTAAAGCCAAAGAGTCTCTTGACGAAATACGCCGATTGATATTTGCCGGAGAGAACGCCAAGGCCCAAAAACTATGCGGGCCGGCCATATGCTCTCCGCAAGGAGCTAATGGAATGCCCTACCAGACTGTCGGCTCGCTGATGCTTGATTTCGATAATGTCTCCGATTACACTGATTTTTATCGCAATCTTGACATCTCCCGCGCAGTCGCCACAACCCGATTTCGTGTCGGCGATACAGAATACATCAGGGAGGCTTTTACATCCATCCCTGACCGTCTTTTTGTAGTCAGGCTCTTAGCATCAAAAAAAGGCAAAATCTCATTCACTGCCCGTTATTCAACCCCATATGCCAACCACATTCTGTCGACACCCGGCAATAACGAACTGTTGCTTCAGGCGAAAGCCGACGACCACGAGGGAATACCCGGGAAAATTGAGTTTGCGGCTCTTACCCAAATTAATCGGAAAGGCGGAAAGGTCGAATCCGTCGGTGATTCAGCCATCCGCGTTACCGGAGCAAATGAAGTCGTCATATACGTGTCAATTGGCACAAACTTTGTCAACTATCACGACATTTCGGGCAATGCATTAAAGAACGCAGAAGAATATCTTGCAAAAGGCAAACGCGATTATCAGAAAATGCTTAAAGCCCATGAAACGGCATACGCGTCTCTGTTTAACCGAGTATATCTCAATCTCGGAACCAACGAACAGGCAAGCAAGCCTACTGATGTCCGTGTGAAAGAATTTGCCTCAACATTTGACCCGCAACTCGCAGCCCTTTATTTCCAATTCGGACGTTATCTACTCATATCCAGTTCTCAACCCGGCGGACAGGCAGCCAATCTTCAGGGAATATGGAACTATAAGCTGCGGGCGCCGTGGGACGGCAAGTATACCACCGACATTAACGTGGAAATGAATTACTGGCCGGCCGAAGTCACCAATCTAAGCGAAATGCACGAACCGTTCATGTCGCTCATCGAAGACGTGGCTGTAACCGGAAAAGAAGCGGCAGCTATGTACGGATGTCGTGGTTGGACTCTTCACCACAACACCGACATCTGGAGGTCGACAGGAGCCGTCGACGGTCCTAACTACGGAGTATGGCCAACTTGTAATGCTTGGTTCGCCCAACATTTGTGGGATCGATATTTATTCTCCGGAGATAAGAAATATCTTGAACACGTATATCCGATGATGAAAGACGCTTGCCGGTTTTATCTTGACTTCCTGGTTCGAGAACCGGAAAACAACTGGCTTGTTGTAGCCCCCTCATATTCGCCCGAAAACGCGCCTTCGATAAACGGCAAACGTAATTTCGTCATTGTCGCCGGAACCACAATGGACAATCAAATGGTCTCTGACTTATTCCGCAACACGATTGAAGCCGCCGCAGTAATGAATGAGAATCCGGTATTTGTCGACAGCCTGCAGAATGTTGTCGACAATCTTCCGCCCATGCAGGTAGGAAGATGGGGACAAGTTCAGGAATGGCTCAAGGACTGGGACAATCCAAAAGACCGGCATCGCCACACATCGCATCTATGGGGACTATATCCAGGGCGGCAGATAACCTACCGCACTCCCGTACTTATGGAAGCGGCAAAGAAAACCCTAAATGGTCGCGGCGACCATTCTACCGGATGGTCCATGGGATGGAAAGTATGCTTCTGGGCACGACTTCTTGACGGCGACCATGCATATAAACTAATAACAGAGCAGATAGTGCCGACCACTGAAGAGAAAGGACAGAACGGAGGGACTTACCCCAATCTTTTTGATGCTCACCCGCCGTTTCAAATTGACGGTAACTTTGGTTGCACTGCCGGTATAGCCGAAATGCTGATACAAAGTCATGCGGGAGCCATTCATCTGCTGCCCGCATTGCCGACTCTGTGGAAAGACGGAGAGGTCAGAGGCCTGCGGTGTCGCGGCGGTTTCGTGCTTGATGATATGACATGGGCCGATGGCAAAATAACAAAAGCGTCAATTACCTCAGGAAATGGCGGAACGTTGAGAATCGCCTCTGCCGTGCCGTTGAAATGCGATGCCAAGATGACATTGGTAAAAGATAACGGCATCATCGACAACCCGCTGTTGGTTCCTCAGGAGATACGCCGTCCGCTTATCGCGCCCAACGCTCCGATAAACACCGACAATACTAATATTCCTGAATATATTTATGATATAAACACTACGCCGGGGACTACTTACACATTCTCCCCACAATGATATTTTTCACATAATGAAAGCGGGCTCCATCTTTCAATGGGGCCCGCTTTTATTCGTCTTATTAGCAATATATTTTTACTTCGCGGCTGCTGCCTCGGGACGTTCAAATCCGTCTTTCTTGCAACGCTCAGTCATATGTTTGATACGTGCGGCAGTTTCAGGATGCGAAGAAAACATTTTGTTTATATAGCTTGAGCTTCCGCCTGATTCTCCCTCCATATTCTGGAACTTCTCAAACGCCATTACCATACCCCACGGATTTTTACCATTCGCTTTCAAAAAGTCATATCCGCAGTCATCGGCTTCATTTTCCTGCTTTTGAGAATATTTTGCATTAATCAGCGAAGAGCCGAGATTGCCGAGCTGAGAATCGGTCAGAGCGGCAGCCTTTCCGCTTGTGGACGCTACTCCGTCTTTAAGAGCGTCGCTAAGAAGTTGTGTTTTAAACGCATTCTTAGAATGATGCTTCATCACATGGCCAATTTCATGGCCGATAATCCCAAGCAACTCCTCATCGCTCATTATGTCCATCAACGAAGAGAATACGCGCACACTGCCATCGGGACAGGCAAATGCATTGACATCAATAACGTCATATACCTTAAAATTCAAAGGTATGCCGTCGGCCTCGGTTATGCCGTCGGTAAGTTTCTTCAGTCTCACGGTATAAGGATCATTCTCATCACATACCTTATTGTGAGTATCCATCCACTCCACCGATTCTTTTACATACTCAGCCATTTCTTTGTCTGTTAGCGTAACGGCCTTGACGGCCTTTGTCGCGCCTTTAACAGCTCTACCAAGATTAAACTGCGCTGATGCCGGAATTGCCGACAAAAGCAGAAGTGATAAAAAGATTTTTAAACCTTTCATAAAATAACGATATTTGTATTCAGTTTTAAGACTTGGCAAAATTACAAAAAATCTATAAGATAGAAAATATGGCAAAAATTATTATAACGTTATTGATTGGAGTCATATCTTACGGCCTTACTGTCGCCCTCTCAAGCCGGACACTCATCTCTCCGTGGATTCCCGTCTCAGCCGCTGTCTTCATCTCCGCTATTACAGGAATAAAAATAGCACGGAAATGGAAAGCCATAACCGGAGTCACCACATTTATCGTCAATTACATTTGCCATGTCCTGTTAATGACCGGAATGTTATTGGCGGCATTCTATGTTATTAACTTCGCATTTGCCGACAAAGCCACGACCCACACCGTAAAAGCGGTAATCGAGCGCCGTTATTCAGAAACCCGTTACAAATCCCGACGCATACGTCGCAATGTATATGGAAGAGGAGAACCTTATAAAGTATATTTCATAGAACTGCGTTTTGAGAACGGCATGAAAAAATCCAGGGAATTAAATCTCAACAAATTCAATCGCACACATAAAGGCGACACACTCAATGTCGACATCGCCAAAGGAGCCTTGTCAATCCCGGTAATTGAATATTAACTGTATCCCAGTCACCTTACACATAAAGACACAAAAAAAGCTGATCACTTCAGTGGTCAGCTTATTTCATGCTGTGTAAATTAATTACTGAGCAACAGCAGCTGAGTCAGCAACAACAGCAGCTGAGTCAGCAACAGCAGCAGCTGAATCAGCTACAACTTCTACAGTCTCAACTTCTTCTACAACTGCATCTTCAACAGGAGCAGCTTCAGTGTTGTTAGCATTCTTGCAAGAGAACATAGAAACGCTGAATACAACAGCAAGTAATAAAACTAACTTTTTCATTTCTTTGTAAATTAATAATAAAACAATTTTTAGCTTCAAAAACGATGCAAAGTTAATACAAAATTAGAATACTACAACTTTTTTTTGTGATTATTTTCGTCTTATTAGGGAACATATACCAAAAAACGGACTTTTGGTGCATTATTTAACATTTGCAGCGGCAATTTTGTTTGCCATAGCCACAGCTTTGGTTATATGGTCACAAATATGGTCTTTGCCAATCAAAGAATCAATCTTTGATTTTTCAAGCACCTGCCTTACTGACGGATTCACCCCGGAAAGCACCACATGGATTCCTTCAGCCTGCGATGATTTAATCAATATCTCCAGATTATGAACTCCAGTGGCATCAATAAACGGAACTCGGCGCATACGAATAATCCTGACTATCGGAGTTGTCCCTCCTAAAGTGGTGCGCATCAGCTCATCAAATTTGGTTGCCACGCCAAAAAAGAACGGCCCGTCAATCTCATAGACTCCGACACCTTCAGCCACATTCAGCACCTCATGCTGACTCAAATCTGTCCCTTCGGCCACGTCAAGCTGCTCGGAATAGACTTTTACCTGAGTGTTCTCCATCACACGGCGCAAAAACAGGATTATGGCAAGCAACAATCCTATCTCAATAGCGATCGTTAAATCAAAGATTACGGTCAACAGGAAAGTCACAATCAACACCGACACATCGCTTTTAGGCGATTTAAAAATAGCTACCACTGTACGCCAGCCGCTCATGTTATATGACACCATAATCAACACCGCGGCCAGACAGCTCATCGGCACAAGATTAATCAATGGCATCAGAAACAGAAATATCAATAGAAGCACCACCGTATGAATAATACCTGCGACAGGCGTGCGGCCGCCGTTGGTAATATTCGTCATGGTACGGGCAATTGCTCCGGTCACCGGTATGCCGCCGAAAAAAGGAACAACCACATTTGCAATACCCTGGCCGATAAGCTCAGTATTGCTATTAGTTCTTGAACCCGTGACACCATCAGCCACTGTAGCCGAAAGCAACGATTCAATTGCGCATAATACAGCAATGGTAAATGCCGACGGCATCAGCTGATTTATGGTGTTCATTGACAATTCAAAACCCTTAGGCTGCGGTATATCGGTGGGCAACGCTCCGAAACGGTCGCCGATAGTCTCCACTCCGATACTGAAAAAGAAATTCTCGACAATATAGACTCCGACGGTCGCAATAATAATGGCAATCAGTGACCCGGGAAGTTTCTTGGAAATCTTTGGAGTAACTATAATAATAAGGAGCGACACGACTCCCACTATAAGCGTGGCCCAATGCGTATTCCCGAAATTGTGAATAAACACTCCCCACTTTGACAGGAATTCGCTCGGAACATCAGTTAAACCAAGTCCGAAAAAGTCATTGATCTGCGTTGAGAATATCGTCAATGCGATACCGCTTGTAAAACCGACGACTATAGGATATGGAATAAACTTTATCACTGTTCCCAGATGAAACAATCCGAGCATGATAAGTATCAATCCTGCTATAAGAGTGGCTATCGCCAGTCCTTCAAGACCGAAATTCTGAATAATACTGTAAACAATTACAATAAATGCTCCCGTAGGGCCGCCAATCTGAACAGAATTCCCTCCGAAAGCAGAGACAAGAAACCCACCGATTATAGCAGTTACAAGACCAATAGTCGGACTAACGCCCGAGGCGATACCAAATGCGATAGCAAGAGGAAGAGCAACAATACCAACAACCACTCCGGCAACAAGATCATCCTTAAACCGGTTCATAGAATAATGACGCAGAGCCGAAAACAACTTGGGACTGAAGTCAATAGTACCTGATAATTTCATCGAAATGATGATTTAAATTTTTATAGATTGGAAAAACAAGGCGCAAAATTAACAATTTTTTTCCATATATTAAAATATTCCAAAAACGCGCATTCTTACTATCCTTAAAACAGAGCATCAACCACCTGAATATCAACAAATAATGTTATTTCTACAATAAATACCCAATATCAGGAAAAACAATATCAAAACTTTTTCCTTACTACGATGTTATAGAAAGTAAGAGAAGGCATTTTTCTGGCGTTATTAAAAAGCCAACTCCGTTAAATGCTATACCTTCTCAGCCCCCTTCCCTATCGAAGGTGGGCTCTTTTTTTATGTCACGTTATTGCATAATCAGCAGGGATTGACTAATTTTACCATAATATTAATACTCATAACAATGTTAAATAATTCACATACAGAAATTCCGGTTCTGCTGCTGACCGGTTATCTCGGAAGCGGCAAGACAACCCTTCTTAACCGTATACTTGCTAATGAGCGCGGCATTCGTTTCGCTGTGATCGTCAACGACATCGGCGAAGTGAATATCGACGCTTCCCTTATTCAAAAAGGCGGAGTGGTCGGCAATGACGATTCCGGGGATTTGGTTGCCCTTCAGAACGGTTGCATCTGTTGCACACTCAAGATGGATCTGGTAAACCAACTGACTGACATTGCGAATACAGGAAAATTTGATTATATTGTCATTGAGGCAAGCGGCATTTGCGAACCGGAACCAATCGCGCAGACTATTTGTTCTATTCCGGCAATGGGTCCGCAATTCAGCCATGGAATCATGCCGCGTCTCGACTGCATCGCAACGGTCGTCGACGCTCTCCGCATGAAAAGCGAGTTCAGCTGCGGCGAAAACCTGCAGGCGAAAAATATCGGTGAAGAAGACATCGAGAATCTCATTATACAGCAGATTGAGTTTTGCAACGTTATAATCCTTAATAAGATTTCTGAGGTAACCCCCGATGAAGCCGGACGCATCCGTGCTGTCATCCGTGCGTTACAGCCAAAAGCTAAAATAATCGAATGCGACTATGCCGACTTCGATTTTGAAGAAATCCTCGGCACCGGAATATTTGATTTTGAGGATGTAGCCACATCCGCTACCTGGATTCGTGAACTTGAGGGTCATCACCACCATGACGATGATGAAGATGAAGAAGATGAGCACGAACATGAACACGAGCATCATCATCACGAACATAACCATCATCACCACCATGATGAGGGCGAGGCGGAAGAATACGGAATACAGACTATGGTATATTGCCGCCGCCCGGGATTTGACTTAAACAAATTCGACAGGTTTGTAGCGTCACACTGGCCGTCCAATATTATCCGAGCCAAAGGCATACTCTATTTTACAAGCAACAAAGACATGTGCTATCTATTTGAACAGGCCGGCGTACAGAAGAAACTTACAGAGGTCGGTCTATGGTATGCCGTCGCTCCGGCCGATGAACTTGCACAAATGATGGAGCGTGACGAAAATCTGCGTCACGATTGGGACGAACAATACGGCGACCGTATGGTGAAACTCGTATTCATCGGACAGAATCTCGACCGAAAGGCCATAACTGCGGCTCTTGACGCTTGCCAAGGAAAATAAATTTTATTCAGCGGAAGAGGTCAAAAACGAAATCGCGAAATCAAGAATGGTGTCATGCCCGTTAAATTCCTGCACAGGATCCATGTCTACGGCACATCCGGCAGAGGGCTCGACACCGTTTTCTGTTGAATTGCCGGCAGGATCAAGCATCGAACATGCCGAGAATCTCACGCCCCATCCATTTGGCAGTTCCGAATTATAAGGCATACCGCTTCCACCTCCTGTGGTAGCTCCTATAATTTTGACTCCCGGGATTGATTTCATTATTGACACAAAATTGTTGGCAGCGCTGAACGTCCCCCTCGACGCGAGCACGACAACAGGCTTACCCCACATGATACGGCCCGACTCAGCCGGATTGTAATAATAGGCATACGGTTTTGAAAAAGCGTCGTGTCCTGGTCCGGTCTTGTGTGAAATATATCCCGCAAGCATACGCTTGGTTATAAACCTACTGACCAGAGTTTCAACATTTGTCAACTGCCCTCCTCCGTTATCACGAACATCGATTATCAATCCCGTACACACGTTCAGATATGCCAGAATATTATCCAGGTTTCCTTCACCTATCGGATTGACGAAACTCCCGTAACGTATATATCCGACATTCTCAGAGAGTATGGCATAATCGATGCCGCCCACCGAACGGTAATTAAAATTCAGATAATGCTCTTCAATCAGCCTGGCGTTATAATTCTGGGGATAATCGCTCCACCACTTGCGATAATAGGATGTATTGAACGATGCGATGAGGTTGGTATGACCGTCACGAAGTTCGTTTAGCATCTCGGCGCATACATCAAACAACTCCTGCGATGTCATCCTATTGCTTATCTTCGATGAATAACGATTATAGACCTCGTCCCAATCCACCCCCTTCTCTTCAAAGAAACAATAGTGTTCGTCCAGTATCGTCCATAAGGCTTCAAAATTGCCGCGAGGATTATCATCCCATGATTCAATAGAATGACAACCGGCGAATATCGCCACGACAAATAAGCTTGTTATATAGCGGATTATGTTCATATGCATGATTTAATATAATGCCGATATTATCCGGGCTTCCCGAGACATACCCTTATAAGGATTAAGACTCAGCCACTCTCCAGATACTCCGACAACAAACGAGTTAGTAATTGTACGTGTCGTGATGTGATTGATTTTGGTCGACAGAATATCGCCATGATACCCGATACGCAAACATGTGGCTCCAAAATGCAAATCAGCAGTCAACAGGTTGTCAAGACTGAAATAATTGCCAAACCATGCGCCATGCACAAGCCCCTTGTCATTGCCAAGATAAATCTCATAAAACAATTGGCCATAAGCCGGCGAAAAAAATATTCCCGTAAGCGGCAATGTCGGCTGATAACGCAGTGTGACCGGAAGATTGCTTATTTTAAAATTCCAGGCCGCATATCCGGTAGCATTCAATGTCCAAGCCGCCTCGACCGCTACCGGATTGTTGCCATTGCGCGGGGCATATAACGCGCCCAGATTCAGCGACGCGCTTCCACCGGCCCCAACAGTTATATTGTAGGGCAATCGCCATCTATAAGCGGCACCCCACGAAAAGTCGCCTTTTATATGCCACATTTCGGCATTCTTTGCAGGATTCTCGGTGTGGTTGAATTTAAGTCCCGCGACGAGCCTCATTACAAGCCGGTCGGGATTCTGTTTCATCGCCTGCATGCGTTCATAACGCAATCCCAGATTTAAACCCGTGTATTTAAGAGGGGTTAGATAGGTGTTTGCAATCGAAGCTCCGCCAATCTCAAACAGATATGCCGATGTCACCGGACGCAACGGCTTATCTTCCTGAGCCGACATGACGGCAACCGAAAAAAGCGCCACTAACAATACGACTAACGGTCTCATCGGTTAAAAGATTCTTTGCTGGCCATTTATTTCATCACGGACTTCGTCGTCCGAGCGGTCAGGCTCTATTTCCTCCGGTGAATCATTATCGTCAGAAGAATCATCGATAACCTCTGATTCTTCCAGAACAGGCTTCGGCTCAATCTCAACCACCCTATCCATGGTGAAGGTCGTGAGACGTTTTCCTTTGGCCCTGAAGCTTTTTACTCCTATGAAATCCTCCACGTCAACCACCTGGGTGCCACGGAATGCGTCATCGCCGCCAAAAGTCACTTCAAGACGGCATCCCGGAGTGTCGCTTAGTAATATCAATTCCGACTTCTCGTTGTCACCAAGAAAACGCGTCCGTTTGTTGGTAGGCTCAAACGCGAAACGCTTGACATACGGATATCCCTGATCGGCATCATATAAAACAGCAGTCCACACATGTCCCGGCCGGAATTTTTCAATTCTCAAAATATTATCCTCATAGTGGTTGCCCGCATCAAAACTCGACATATAATATTCGCCCGACTTAAGGATAACCAGTATTTGGTCTGAACCATGGAACTCGCCGAGATATTCCCCTCGCTTGTCGTAGTTAAGACGCAGGATATCCGGATCAAACCATACTTCCCGGCCGCCAAGAGTTGACGCTCCGCGCTCTTTAAGAGAGAAACGGTGCACTTCATTCTTCGTGACAATATTTCCTTGCGCGCCTTTGCCCTTGATTGCCAGTTCAGCGAAATCCACATCAAACTGAACTGTTTTCAATCGCAATTTCGGTTTGAGCGTGACTTTAACCACCTCGGCCTCGCCATTGGAATTGGCCGAGAACCACATGACTTTAGAACCGGGCAATCCTTGGGTCAAATCATACTCCTTGTCGCGAGTGACTCCGGTAACGGCAAAACGCTTCATAAAATAAATGCCTCCCTTGCCGTTCTGATAAATCACATTATATATCGTGCGATTGTCATTACGCTTAAACAAATTTATGTACAGCACATTTTTGCCGACAAACATCTTGTCCTGCACTTTAACAACTTTGTATTTTCCGTCTTTATAGAAAATAATAATGTCGTCAAGATCAGAGCAATTACATATATACTCGTCCTTTTTAAGCGATGTACCTATAAACCCCTCCTCCCGGTTTATATATAAACGTTCGTTGGCTTCAGCCACTTTAGCCGCCTCTATATTGTCAAAACTGCGCAATACGGTGCGCCGTGGATAAGCGGCTCCGTACTTCTCCTTCAGGCTTTTGTACCATTCGATTGAAAACAGGGTTATATGGGCGAGATTATCATCGATTTTCGCAATCCGCTCTTTATAATTGGCTATAATCCGATCCGCTTCCTCACTGTTAAACTTAAGAATGCGTTTCATCTTTATCTCCATGAGCTTCATCAGGTCATCACGGGTCACTTCACGCCACAATGACTTTTTAAACGGCTCAAGCCTGCGGTCGATATGGTCAAGCACCTCATCCATAGACTCTCCCTGCTCGAATTGCTTGTCCTTATAGATGCGTTCTTCGATAAATATGCGCTCAAGCGTTGCAAAATGCAATGATTCCTCAATCTCGGCCCGTTGTATCTCAAGCTCACGCCTCAACAGGTCGCGAGTAAGATTCACACTGTGACGAAGTACGTCGCTCACTCCCAGAAACTGAGGCTTGCTATCGGAAATTACACAGCAATTCGGTGAAACGCTCAATTCGCAATCGGTAAACGCATAAAGCGCGTCAATAGCTTTGTCGGAGGATGTCCCCGGAAGAAGATGCACGAGAATCAACGCGTTTTCCGAAGTCATATCCTCGACCTTGCGCACCTTTATTTTCCCTTTTTCGGCAGCTTTCTGAATCGAATCGCTAAGTGAACCGGTATTCTTGCCAAACGGGATTTCCGTGATGGCAAGCGTCTTGTTGTCCACTTTTTCAATTTTAGCGCGTATCTTGACCACTCCGCCGCGCTCTCCATCGTTGTATCGGGTCACATCCAGAAAACCTCCTGTCGGAAAGTCGGGATATAACTCAAACGGCTCTTCATTAAGATAAGAGATCGCCGCATCTATTATCTCGTTAAAGTTATGTGGCAATATCTTGGAAGAAAGCCCCACGGCGATACCCTCTACCCCCTGGGAAAGCAACAGTGGAAATTTGACCGGCAATGTCACCGGTTCAGGTTTTCTTCCGTCATATGACATAGTCCACTCCGTGGTCTTGGGATTGAACAGCACGTCAAGCGCAAACGGAGAGAGGCGGGCCTCTATATAACGGCCCGCTGCAGCCGAGGCTCCGGTAAGAATATTACCCCAGTTACCTTGCGTCTCCACCAGCAATTCCTTCTGTCCAAGCTGCACAAGGGCATCATTGATTGAAGCGTCACCATGAGGATGATACTGCATGGTATTGCCGACAATATTGGCAACTTTATTAAACCGCCCGTCATCGAGAGTCTTCATCGAATGCAGAATACGCCTCTGCACAGGCTTTAATCCGTCACTTATGTGAGGGACAGCCCGTTCAAGAATCACGTAAGATGCATAGTCAAGGAACCAGTTGCGATACATGCCACGCAACTGATGCCGCACAACGCTGTCGGCAGTGTCAAGCGGGCCAGCCACATTGGAATGTTCTTCATGTCCTGAAGTCTCGTCATCGGGAAGAGATTCTACCTCTTCATCATCGGGAGTGATAATATCGTCGCTCATTGCAAGAGTAATGGTTTAAATGCGCGCAAAACACACATGCATACAAAGATAGCATTTTTTTCGCAATTCTCCCAATCGGAATTTCCATCACTCAGCCAAAAGTCCGCGCATTTTCTCGGCCAATTCCCCTATACTCCCCTCTTTTTTATTTCGATAAGCAAGATCCGTGTATATGGTCGCGCACCATTTGCTTGACTCTTTCAGCCGTCGCCATTCATTCCAAAGTCCGTCATAGGCTGCAAGCATTTCCCGCAATGCGTCACGGTCAAGAGATTTACCCTGATTCAACTCGGCATTCATAAGCATCATCTGCCACATACGCTCTATCAGATGATATTTGATACGGCCATATGTACATGACACCCGTATCGCTTCCTGCAAATCGGCATCGGGACATTCAAACTGTTTTGACAACGATTCTATCTGCAACCATATTGCTGAGGCTTCGGCTTTTTCAGCAAGCACCTTTTCCTGAAGATTTTTTGAAACAATCTCTTTTATTACCTTATCATTGGCGGCGGCACTGAAGAATTCGTCACGGGTCCACCAAACATTATTAAATGTATAGCTGTTACACTGCCCCTTACGTGTTCCTTCCACAGTAAGCAACGCTATGTTACGAAATATATCGGCATTGGGAGCTGTCAGTCCAAGAGAGTCAGTAAACCGGGCAAACACTTCTTCTTCGCTAAGATCCGTGTTCTGCGCCCAATGGGACATAACATATGTATTCAAATCAGTCCATATCTCATGAGTGATGTACGGTCCTTGCCAACCTCCTCCATGTGACCACGTGACGACACCGGAAAAAAGATTCTTGTCAAGTATGTCACGCAAACCTCTCGGCGAGTCTTTCGGAGTCATATTCCCGGTAAAACGATGTTTTCCGAATTCAATCTCATATTTTGTTTCAGGCCATCCCTCAATCACTCCCTTGGCGGTATAGTAAGGATGCGCGCCTTTTCCATACCCTTCCATTCTTGATTGACATTCCACAATCTGTTGATGTTTGCCAAGACCCAACGCCGGATTGAACGGCGACATGCGCTGAAAGTCATCCTGAGGATATTTTATGGAAAAAATAAGATTTGGATGTGGTTCGATTCTATCGGTCACGGATTTATAATATTCAGGATTGTTATGAAAATTATATCCGAAATCCCATGTACGATAAAACAATTTTTTATTACGTTTCACACAAATTTCATCACGCAATATGTTCAATAAGAGCACATGGTCATCCATCCCGGCCTCTCCCTTGGCTATCGGACTGCCACCCATATGGAAAGGGGTGTCATGAAGGTAAGTCTCGCCAAAACGCAATGTAAGGCCGTCAAGCGATGGAAATGTCGTAAATATAGCGTCTATCTGGGCACGCAATAGTTCTTGCGTGAGCTTACTATGCAGATTCGGCTTGCGTGCCCGTGCATCCGAACCGCCTGTACCTTCCACTTTTCCGACGCCCTCGATATCCTTTCCGTATTTATCCCAAATGCTTTTTGGGAAAACCACGAAATCAGTGAACGGATATACCGCAATCCCGGCTTTATGACATTCATCAAGTTTTCCGGAAATTTCTTCCGCTTTAGCGGCAATCCACGCTTTTTCCTCTTTGCTTTGCTTTATATGTTTATTAAAATTATCATAGTTTACCGCACAATTGATATGCCAATGCGGCACAGCACCGGTAAAACCCTGCGATTTCAGAAATTCAGGATTATTGTATTTGGTCTCAAAAGGCTTTTCTCCCGGATTATTATGAACCATGTCCAAAACATACGGAGCAGGATCAGCGGCATAAACGGAAATCATAGAGCCGACAATGGCAAGCAGAGCCACTCCAAGTCTTAATTTTTGCATAAATAGATTGTTAAGAAGTTGCATTCAATATTCAGTACCCAAAGTTACAAAATATATTCATACTTAATTGAACTCTTTCATTCTTTCCTATGATTATTACCGACATGACACCCTATATCGGGAAAAATACCATTCCATATCCTCTCATTTATACGATATTGGTATGAAATTCCGTAATTTGTATAATTTTCTATTCCTATTTCCACATTAACTTTGTAAAATCAGACACATCAACAACTGATTGCATCTGATTTTAACTCAAACAATCTCATCTCGTCATGAAAAAGAGCATTAAAAACAAAACCGTTGTCACCCCTCTTCCTGTGCTGATAGTAGCCACTTACGATGAAAACGGCACTCCTGATGCGATGAATGCCGCATGGGGAGGACAATGCGATTATCCTAAAATTGATATAGGTTAATAAAATAAACACTGCTTCCTCATCTCTTATATGTCGGCAGACACATGGATATGCAGGGCGCAAATCAGAAAATCAACGGTATAGATTTTTCAATTCAAAGCTTTAATGGTAGATATAATCTCACACCAAAACCTTTAGATAATCTGAAACTGACGCCAACTAAATAAAATTGAAAATCAAATGGAGACCTTCGTGAGAAAGCCTCCATTTTTAATTATCACTGTATTCTCAATTTATTTAGCCAAAGATATGAGAAATTCAACTGTAGATGGATCATAATGGCTGAAAAACTGACTTTTTTCCTCATCAAGAGCAGAAATACGCGCCATCTCATCGTCGCTTAACTGAAAGTCAAACACATCAAGGTTCTGAACCATCCGATTTTTGTGAGTAGATTTCGGAATTACAATCACATTTTGATCAATCAGATAGCGTAACGCTACTTGAGCAACGGACTTATCATACTTTTTCCCAATCTCTCCAAGCACAGGATTGGTGAAAAATCCGTTTCTCCCCTCGGCAAAAGGCCCCCATGACATAATCTGACAGCCATATTTTTCCATGATTTTATTAGGCGCCTTCTGCTGGTTGAACACATGAGTCTCAACCTGATTGACCATAGGAGGAATCTCAGCAAACGAAGCAATATCAATAAAACGATCAGGATAGAAATTGCTTACTCCTATCGCACGTAATTTCCCTGCTTTATAATATTCTTCCATTGCGCGATAAGTGCCATAGTAATCCCCAAAAGGCTGATGAACAAGCAGTAAATCGATATAATCAACACCGAGTTTTCGAAGAGATTCCTCGATAGAAGCTTTAGCCTTTTCATATCCGGCATTGGAAATCCACACTTTAGTCACGATGAACAGCTCTTCGCGCGGGACACCGCACATAGCTATCGCTGCTCCTACTCCCTCCTCGTTTCCATATGCCTGGGCAGTGTCAATAAGCCGATATCCCACGCTTATCGCGTCAAGCACACATCTTTCGCATTCTTTAGGATCAACCTGATACACTCCGTATCCAAGCATTGTCATTTCGACCCCGTTTCTTAGTCTTATAGTTTGCATCGTTATTTGTTTTATTATAAAACGTCTGTAATTTTGAAATATGCCGGTCTCTATTTCAGCTTATCATACTCTTCATCAGTGACTGGCTCACACCATTCTGTCGACGCGTTCTCTCCAGGAATTTCAAACGCAAGATGAGAAAACCATCCGTCGGCTGCCGCTCCATGCCAATGTTTCACATTAGCCGGTATGTGAATTACCGTTCCGGGCAGAATCTCTTGGGCAGGTTTGCCTTCTTCCTGATACCATCCTCGTCCGCCTACGCCGACAAGCATCTGTCCTCCTCCTTTTGACGCATGGTGAACGTGCCAGTTATTGCGACAACGCGGCTCAAAAGTGACATTGAAAAATGACACCTGTTCAGTGGATATCGGAGCGAGATAACTCTGTCCTATAAAATATTTCGCGAATGCGTCATTTGGCTCTCCGATAGGAAAAATGATGCTTCTCTGAAATTCAGCCTTTGCGTCATCACCGCTTACATCGTCTCTCCACACGGTTTTAGCAAGATTGAAAGCTGCCCACGCCTTTGGCCATCCGGCATAAAAAGCGATATGGGTTATTATTTCAGCAATCTCCGTGCGTGTAATCCCGTTATTTTTCGCTGACTGAAGATGGAACGCCAACGAATTGTCGGTGATTCCCTGAGAGATGAGCGAAGTGATTGTCACAAGACTGCGGTCACGCAGAGAGAGCAAATCATTGCGGCTCCATACTTCCCCAAAAAGTATATCATCATTGAGGTGAGCAAATTCCGGAGCAAATGAACCAAGAGCGTCACGCCCGGCCGTCTGAATTATTTCTTTCTTAACTCCGCTCCGAAAGCGATTCTCGATAATCTGTTGTGCCATAACGGGAATAATATTAAGTAAACTTAAAACGATTAAAACAATACGTGTCATTATTGATTTTGTTTTTACTGAAAATGATTAATGTTTTCATATTGCAAATTAACTAATTATTTACAATATGTATGTTACCACTATTTACCATATTCTTACCAAAAACGGAAATTGCTTTTAAGAAGACACATATGTGACAACCGAATTCAATAAGAACCGAACACCCATCCAAAAGAATGACGCATATGCGGCCCCGATAATCAAGCAAAAACAAGTCCGGCCATTTTATGTGAAGGAAACGAAACGCGATAAATCTGTTTTGATAATTATGCAAAAATTCACAAACCAAATAAAATCCGAGAGTCAGCAATTGACAATATAACAACGTATAGACAACCAGTCAATGCTATAAAAAATTTCAAAGTTCTCTTGCTGCCGCTTCGGCGACACTTATGTCGCTCTTGCCAGGGGGCAGCTGCCGCCGATTAGAGGTTAACGGTACACAGGAATCCTATAATTGCAGGAAAAGTCATGGAGAGAGAACCACATTCCGATTGAGACGGACGGCATACAATCGGGAATGTCGGGCGGGGGCAATCGGTCGCGGAGGCATTCTGAACGGGCACGCGCTTCCGAGCGAAGATTCAAACAGGCCTCTGTAATCCTTCCGGTCGATTTCCGGATGATTCTTTCAAGACGTTCGGTCCGAACGTCCCTACAAGCATGTGATGCATGACCAGGATTACGCGGATGCGCGGATGCAAGTGTTGTTTCTGTTGTTCTTCTTGTTGTCGATGTTTTGGGACGGTCGACTTGAACGTCCGAGCAAGTGAATGATGTGTGTAACATGGTTGTGTAGTATTAGATGTTTTTAATGTTGCTGCAAAGATAATACATAATTTGACACAAAGTAGGCACAAATTATCGCAACCCCCTAAAAATTTTTCCAATACCCACCATCAGTTTATAATCTTCAACCGGCTTAACCAATCGGTCTATTATGCCCGGCACGGTCTTTGAGGATTGCGCCCATATTTTCTTTTGCCCAGCCAATCAAGGAATTAATATGAGGCAATAGCGAACGCACCCGATCGGTTATACAATATTCCACTCTTGGAGGGACTTCGGCATATACCGTGCGTGTAACGAAACCGTCTTTTTCAAGAGTGCGGAGCGTGTTGGTAAGCATTTTTTGGGAAATATCGGGAATTTCACGTCGCAAGGAGTTGAATCGCATAGTCGCTTTGAGATTCAAGGTATACAATATCAACAAAGACCATTTGTCACTGAAACGTGCGAAAATATTGCGTATCGGACATTGAGGATACAATTCTTCATTCATAACATCATGTTATTTAAATTACTTCCTCAAATCTAACTATATTTGATTACCAGAAGTTTATTATTGCATGGTACAAATATGAGATTTCAAGTTCATAGGAATGACATCGGTTACTTTGTCGTTTTGGGTCTCATCTTGTTTCTTCCCATTCCTTTTTAACTCGCTCGACTTCCGCTATCAAC
>CAZYXN010000041.1:0-8723 GCA_964651105.1 uncultured Muribaculum sp.
TGATGGCAAACCATCTATCTTGGAGTGCAAATTTAAAAATTCTAACAACTTAAGCGTTAAGAGAGATTGTTAAATTTAGCTATATAATCTTTAACTAACTAAAACATCAATCTTATTTTCTTTTTCTCGACTGGATTTCGATAGATTTGCGCTCTGCCTTGGCGAGACTTTCTTTGTCGCTTGAATCGATGCCATATTTTTCAGGGTGGGGAATGATTACTGTGATGCCTGGATTTATACGGTCGGGATTGGAAATTTTATCTTTGTTTTCCTCATATATATATACCCAGAAACGATAATCGCCGTAATATTGCCTTGACATAGTCGTCAGGTATCTGTTGGGAGTGATGGTGTCGATTGCAAGATAAGGGCTTTTTTCTTCGTTGTAATCCGGTTTTTCGGTAATCTCTGTGCTATCAGTTGTTGATGATATTAACGAATCCGGCGATATCGGCCGGATAATTTCATCGTCTGTGATTTTATCAACAATTTCGTTTCCGGTGGTCTCTGTTTCTGCCGTTTTGCTTCCATTGTCGAAAGCGTATATAGCTCCGAAATATCCTATCGCCAACCCAGCGATTAATCCTACAACAAAGGATGCGCATGGGTGTATTCTGAATCTGCGGCAGTGATTTTCAGGAGTGTATTCTTCTTTATTTTCGGTATACTGAGGTTCTTCCTGGTTTTCTGTCTGTTCAATTTCAGGCTCAGAATTCAAGTTTTCGTTAGTCATCGGAGTTTCATCGGTCTCCTTCTGAATGCTTTCCACTTCACTGGTGGAATGGGTTGTGTCTATCTCTTCGGATACAGCGATAGGGGGTATGGGCGGCATGTCGGCAGGAAGTTCTGGGATTTCTACATTTTCCTCTGTCGTATTTTCTTCGCCGTTATTGTCGCTTTCTGCATTATTGGGAATCGATGGAATCTCCGTGAATGTCTCTTCAGTGACACCCTCTCCAAGTTCTACCGCTTCAAAAAAAGCGAATGGCTCGTTGACTGCCGAAGCCAATTGTTCGTCGGGAATCCATACGACATTGTTTCCCTCATTGACCATGAACGAGCCAAGGCCTTTGACGGTCACTGTTTCTCCGTTCGCGAGAGCTGAAGATATGGTTTCAAATACGGCTTTCAGGAAAGCAGATGCGGTTTCATGATTGCTTGCGGTCGCTTCGCTTAAAGAAGCAGCTAGTTGCGGGAACGTTATTTTTCGGGTCATTGGGCTTCAGAAAGTTTGCGTCTTAATAATGAACTTGGATGGAATTCGACAGTTATTGTCGGCGGAAGTAGCATCAATTTTCCGGTTGAGAGGTCGGGCTGGATTTCTTCTTCATGTTTTATTGACTCAAATTCCCCGAACCCTGGAATGGCGACAGAATCCATTTCGCTGAGATGATCGCGTATCACGTTGGTCATCCCTGTCAGTAATGCTGAGATATCTTTGGGTTGCCGGTCAAGCGTTTTTGCTACCGATTCGATTAATGCTTTTGTGTCCATTAAGAAATCTTTTTTGTAAAGATACGAAATTTGCGCGGGGTTATTGATTGTTTTTGAATTGTTCAAGTTCCTCGCCGGCCAGCTCCCATTCGCTCATGGCGTATTCAAGCTTCTTTTGTAGCTCGGCATGCTTGTTGAAAATATCACCCTCGATATCTCCTGACGCGATTTTCGTTTCTATTTCATTTATTTCGTTTTCAATTTCAGAGATTTTTGACTCTGTTTCTTTCAGCTTTTTCTCGGCCCGTCTAATCATTTTTTCTCGTTCGCGTTGTTCGGTATATGTGACGCGTCGGGTCTCTTTCTTCGGCTGTTCCTCTTTTGTGGCGGCCTTGGCTTGTTCTTTTTGACGGCTGTCGGGTATGGAAGGCTTTGATATTTCCAGCTCTGATAGTGATGCAAGTTTCTTTTTCTCAAGAAATTCGTATATTCCTCCTAAACATTCACGCACTTTTCCTCCTCCGAATTCGTATACCTTTTCAACAAGGCCGTCAAGAAATTCTCGGTCATGGCTCACTACTATTACTGTGCCGTTGAAGTCTTTTATTGCCTGTTTTAATATGTCTTTCGTCGTCATGTCAAGATGATTGGTCGGCTCGTCGAGTATCAGAAGGTTGACAGGTTCAAGAAGAAGCCTGATCATTGCCAGACGTGTTTTTTCTCCTCCTGACAATACTTTTACCTTTTTCTCCGACGCTTCCCCTCCAAACATAAAAGCACCGAGGATGTCTCTTATCTTAGTGCGGATATCTCCGGTGGCGACACGGTCGATTGTGTCAAACACTGTAATGTCGCCGTCAAGAAGCTGGGCTTGGTTCTGGGCGAAATATCCGATTTTTACATTATGTCCTATTTTAAGTGTGCCGGTGAATGGGATTTCGTTCATGATACATTTTACCAAGGTCGATTTTCCCTCTCCGTTTTTACCTACGAAAGCAACTTTCTCGCCTCGTTTTATGGTGAATGTGGCGTGATTGAACACCTGGTGTTCGCCATAGGCTTTTCCTAAGTCCTCCGCTATGACCGGATAATCGCCCGAACGTGGAGCCGGAGGAAATTTTAGATTGAGATGTGACGTGTCGACTTCGTCAATTTCGATGCGTTCGATTTTGGCGAGCTGCTTTATGCGGCTTTGCACCTGGACTGACTTGGTGGCTTTGTATCTGAACCGCTCTATGAATTCCTCGGTGTCCTGAATCTGTTTCTGCTGGTTCTGATAGGCTCGGCGTTGCTGTTCGAGCCGTTCTTGACGCAAAACCACATATTTTGAATAATTGACCGAGTAGTCATATATTTTGCCGAGCGAGATTTCGATAGTGCGGTTGGTCACATTGTCTATGAACGCGCGGTCATGGCTCACAAGAACCACCGCCCCGGCTTTGGTGGTAAGAAATGCTTCAAGCCATTGTATCGATTCTATGTCAAGATGGTTGGTCGGCTCGTCAAGCAAGAGTACGTCCGGACGTGCCAACAGGATTTTTGCGAGTTCGATACGCATGCGCCATCCTCCGCTGAACTCCGATGTATGACGGTTGAAGTCGCTGCGGGTGAATCCGAGTCCGATAAGAATCTTTTCCATTTCCGCCTCTCCGTTTTCGCTCTCTTCAATGGCAAGACGTTCAGTCAGATACGTTATTCTGTCTATCAGTCTGTGATATTCCGGTGAGTCGTAATCGGTGCGTTCTGCGAGCTGGTTGTTCAGTTTGTCAAATTCGTCGTGGAGCTCCTTCACTTTGGAAAAAGCTTTTCTTACCTCGTCTACTACCGACAGCGTGTCGGAAAGTGTCATCTGCTGGGGAAGATAGCCGATTGTGACATCCTGAGGCACTGATACCGACCCGGATGTCGGGCGTTGCAGTCCCGCGATTATTTTTAGCATGGTCGACTTGCCGGCTCCGTTTTTTCCGACAAGGGCGATACGGTCTTTTTTGTTGATGACGTAATTTATGTCATCAAAAAGGCTTTTGGCGCTGAATTCTACTGATAAATTGTTAATCGAAATCATGCTGCAAATTTAGTCATAAAGAATGAAACCCGAAAACTACATTGAGGCTTTCGGGTTTTATTAAGTCGGAATAAGACGAGATTACAGGTCGTCACACTCTTTAAGCCACAATGCCGATGATGCGTCCGACGGCATTCGCCAGTCACCTCGCGGAGAAAGGCACACACTTCCCACTTTAGGCCCGTCGGGCAGACAGCTGCGTTTAAACTGCTGGCTGAAGAATCTTCGGAAGAATGTTCTGAGCCATTTTTTTATCGTGGCTTCATCATATTTGCCATCAAATGCTTTTTTTGCGAGAAAATATATTCTGCTTGGCGAAAATCCGAAACGCAACACATAATATAAAAAGAAATCATGTAGCTCGTAGGGCCCTACCAGATCTTCTGTCTTTTGGGTGATATTGCCGGCGCTGTCGGCAGGAATCAGCTCGGGACTTATTGGAGTCTCCACGATATCAAGCAAGGTAGTCCGCTCTTCGGGTGTGGACGCATTTTCCGCAAACCATCTGACAAGGTATTTCACGAGAGTTTTAGGTACGCCGGCGTTCACTCCGTACATTGACATGTGGTCGCCATTGTAGGTAGCCCAGCCGAGAGCCAGCTCCGACAGGTCGCCTGTGCCGAGAACCATTCCTGACACCTGGTTGGCGAGATCCATCAATATCTGGGTGCGTTCGCGCGCCTGTGAGTTTTCATAGGTTACATCGTGCTGGTTGATGTCATGGTTTATGTCTCGGAAGTGAAGTTTCACCGCATCTGCTATCGGAATCTCGCGAATGCTGACTCCGAGCGCCTTCATTAAGGATATGGCGTTGTCATACGTGCGGTCGGTAGTGCCGAATCCCGGCATGGTGACTCCGTGGATACCTGTGCGCGGAAATGATAGAATATCAAAAGTTTTGGCGGCGATGAGTATTGCGAGAGTGGAGTCGAGTCCACCCGATATCCCTACAACTAAATTGCGTGTGTGCGTTGCTTCGAGACGTTTGGCGAGCCCTGCGGCCTGTATGTTCACGATCTCTTCGCAACGTTGGTTGAGCAGACCGTCGGTAGGGGGAACAAACGGATATGGGTCG
Organism: uncultured Muribaculum sp.; assembly: GCA_964651105.1. Lineage (GTDB taxonomy): Bacteria > Bacteroidota > Bacteroidia > Bacteroidales > Muribaculaceae > Muribaculum. Next base: position 4,575 of record CAZYXN010000041.1, read on the forward strand.
ACGTTTCTGTAAAGTGAATCATCTTCCTTTTCCTGCAATATTATTTTTGTTTGAGGCGCGTTGCATTTTTCTTGTGCCGCGCAGTCTTCAAAAGTCATTATATGCATCCTGTCGCGGTCTATCGCCATTATGTCGATATCGGAAATTTCATATGTCGCTGTGCGTGTCCAGCGTGGCGACGCTTTAAGTATCGTTCCGTTTTCGGCGATTATGGCCTTGCCGTCAAAAACAAGGTCAGTGGACGATTCGCCGTATCCGGCGGAAGCGTAGACATATCCGGCTATGCAGCGTGCCGACTGTTGCTTTATGAGTGAAGTCAGATAATTGTACTTGCCGATAAGGTCGTTGGATGCCGACAAGTTGACTATGACCTGTGCTCCCTCCATCGCCAATTCGGTGGAGGGGGGGATTGGCGCCCAGAGGTCTTCGCATATTTCGATCCCCACTTTAACTCCGTTTATGTCGAGTAGTGGGGCGGCCTGATTCTCGACAGGCCCAGACCGAAACCATCGCTTTTCGTAAAATTCATTGTAATTTGGCAGATAGGTTTTCGGTGTGACCGACAGGATTTCGCCGTTGCCGATAGCGATGCCGCAATTATACACGCCGCCGTCGATTACGACTGGTGCTCCTGCCACGATAACGCAATTTAGCTCCTTTGAAAATTGCCGCAGCTTCTCTATTCCGTCGGCGGCCGATTTTAACAGGATTTCTTGATGAAACAGGTCGCCGCATGTATAGGCGGTTACGCATAATTCGGGAAACACGGCAAGAGCTGCTCCCTTGCTGTCAAGCTCTTTTGCCATAGCCATAATTTGCGATACATTGTACTCTACGTCTGCTACATTGACATGCGGAATCGCCGCCGCCACTCTGAAATATCCTTGTTTCATCACGTTTATATTTTCTGCAAATATATAACAAATTTGAAATAAAAATTGTATATTTGCGATGCAATTATAGTAATTGCCATATTTATAGAATTTTATGAGACAAATTTTCGTTTGCTTGCTTTTGTCTGCCGTGCTCATTCATTCAGCCTCTTTAGATGCCGGAGTGGTGTCGGTGGATAAGGCCAAAACTGAAGCTGACGCGTTTTTGAAAGCTAAAGCTTTTTCACGTGCTGTTCCTGCTACGGGATTGACATATGTCGTTGCTCCTTCCGATAAATCGACTGTCCGCGCGTCATATTATATCTTTAATCAGGTTGATGATGGAGGTTTTATAATTGTTTCGGCTGATGACCGTGTCGACAAGATACTGGCTTATTCTGAGAGAGGTTCTTTCTCTTATGATAATATGCCTCCTGCGGTGGCCGATATGCTGGCCGGTTTTGATACCAAGGTGGGTGGTCTTAGTGACGATATGCCGGTTCATGACTCTTGGATAAGGGCTGAAACCGTCGGATTGGATGAAAAAGTGTTGCCTACGGCCAAATGGGCGCAATATGAGCCGTTCAATAACCTGTGCCCTTCAGGCGGTTATCCTTCGGGATGTACGGCTACTGCGATGGCGATAGTTATGAAATATCATAATTGGCCTGAACGTGGACGCGGATCCAATTCCTATGAGTGGAATGGGGAGACGTTAAGCATGGATTTTGACCAAAAATTTGATTGGGAAAATATGCTCGATAAATATTCCGATGTCACATATACCGATACTCAGGCCGATGCGGTGGCTGGGTTAATGAAAGCGTGTGGAGTAGCGTTGGAAATGAATTATAACATGATTGGCTCCGGTGCTACCGTCACTCCGTATATTATGCATCGTTATTTTCGTTATTCGCCAAATGCGATAAATAACCGTGTTGTTGCCTTTTCCGACAATGATATTGTTTCCAGGATTAAGGATGAGATAAATGCCGGCCGACCGATGATTTGCTCGGGAGGATACCATTGTTTTGTATGCGACGGATATTCCGGCGATTTGCTCCATTTCAACTTTGGATGGGCAGGATGGGATGATGGGTTTTACAACATGAAAGCCTTGTCGCCGTTAAGCAATGCCGCTGTCGATTATGTGATGACGGGAATAGAGCCATACCGGGAAGAAAAAATATATCCTCCGTTTAATATATCTCAATCGCTTGCGAGGGCTGAATACGAGAAAAAATTATCTTCATCGAAAGGCCTCTATGTCAATGTGCCTAAAATAGAAAAAGGAGTGTCGTTTAGCGCTTGTTTAAGCTCTTTGGTCAACACTCTCGTTTATCCGGCAAATCTTGATTATAAGGGAGAATATGGATTAGCCCTTTTTAGTCGTGATGGGATTGTTAAAGAGGTCGTGGGTATGCGTACATACCAAAGTTTTGTTAATACCTTCAGGGTGATGTTTGATAATGTGGCGTTTACCGTTGACATTGCTCCCGACGATTATGTGACTGCTGTGGGTCGGGATGCCGGAGGAGAATGGTTTCAGTTGCCTTGTGATGCCGGGCTTAAATCGACTGTCGACGTGACGGATACGGGAGCCGAGAGGGTGCCGGTTAAATGGAGGCTTGGCCCTCGTATCCAGGTGAATGAGATTTATCCTTCTTCTGTTGAAAAAGAATATGCATGGTTTGGGATGCCGTTTGAATTCTATTTTAATGGAGCTTCTGATATGGAGGCGGCTTCGATTTCTATAAATGGACTTGTTGTCCCTGTTGATAATATGCGTCGTCCTGGAGGCGCGATTCCTATTGTCTCGGATAAGTCTTACGATATAACCGTCAATGATTATATTAAATCCGAGATGTTGTCCGATTATCACATAGAGGTATCTGAGCCTGGGACATTGGAGGCCGTGCTTGGCGTGGATCCTGCTCGTATAAAAGGTATTGTGCTGGCAGGTGTCATCGACGAACGTGACATTTATTACATGCGCGATTGTATGGGAAATCTTTCAAGTGTGGACATGTCCCGATGCTCAATTGCTGCTTATGGTGAGTCCAAGGCCAACTATCTTCCGAAAGATGCTTTTATTAATGTTTCACGATTGACTGAACTGGTACTGCCGTTAAATGTCGAAGGCATTGAGGTGACTGCCCTGTTCAACACAGGGATAAAGAGCGTGAAATTTCCTGCTTCCTTGAATTATCTTCAAGGCAATTGTCTGCCGGGGCTTGAATCTCTTTATGTGTATGCCCTTGCTCCTCCCGATGTGTTTGATGTCTGGCTTAGTCCTGAAAAGACTGTGTTGTATGTTCCGGTAGGGACAAAAGAGCTTTACATGGCTCATGCCAGCTGGAACCGTTTTAAAGATTACATTGAATTGCCTGAATTGGGAACTGCCTCGATTGATGATGTGATTTCTGGTTTGTCGGGAGAGGAGTGTGTCAGTGTTGTCGACATGTTTGGACACGTAGTGTATACGGGGCGATATAAGGAGATTCCTGCGTTGGCTCCGGGCGTGTACGTCCTGAATCTATCGGGTAAAGTGGTGAAAGTGGCATTAAGGTAATCTTTGGGAAGTGTCGGTTAGATGTTGAAAATTTTTGGATAGAAAAAAATCGGAAAATTTGTGTAATTGGCGAAAAATTCGTTACTTTGCACAATGTTTTAAGGCTCATCCTGTAAAACCGCTGAGAATGATGCGCTTAGCGGTGATATGAGAACTGAGATGGCGGCCTTTCTACAGATAGTGTTAATTAATAACCAACGTAAAGATACAAAAACAGCCATGTCAAAGATTTGTCAAATCACAGGCAAGAAAGCAATGGTAGGTAACAATGTGTCGCACTCAAAGCGCCGCACTAAACGCAAGTTTAATGTTAACCTATTCGAGAAGAAGTTCTACTGGGTAGAGCAAGATGTATGGATTCGTCTGACCATCTCTGCAGCCGGTCTTCGTATTATTAACAAGCTCGGTTTGGATGCAGCTATGCAGCAGGCTGCTGAAAAGGGATATTTAACCGGTAAAGACATTAAATTTTTAGACATATAACGAATTATGGCAAAGAAAGCGAAAGGTAATAGAGTGCAGGTAATTCTTGAGTGCACTGAACACAAGGCAAGCGGTATGCCTGGTACATCTCGTTATATCACTACTAAGAACCGTAAGAATACTACTGAGCGTCTTGAGCTTAAGAAGTACAACCCGATTCTAAAGCGTGTGACTGTTCATAAAGAAATTAAATAATACTCCTAAGATATGGCAAAGAAAACC
>CAZYXN010000041.1:8733-21580 GCA_964651105.1 uncultured Muribaculum sp.
ACGTACTTATAGCAAGGTGATTAAAATGGAAAAATCACCCAAAACCGGCGCTTACTTCTTCAAAGAAGAAATGGTACCTAATGATCAAGTAAAGAACGCTCTTAAATAATACAGAGCTTTATCCATACAAAGCGACGGCTTGGACAATCACTCCAAGCCGTCGCTTTTTTACATCCTCTCTCCAATCCTCCTCATTCGACTAATTATTCAAATTAAACCAATTGAAATTTTTTTAGTGGGTTGCGATAATTTGTGCCTACTTTGTGTCAAATTATGTATTATCTTTGCAGAAACATTAAAAACATCTAATACTACACAACCATGTTACACACATCATCCACCTACTCGGACATTCGTTCCGAACGTTTTGAAACGACAACAAAGAAAACAACAGAAACAACAACTGCCATCAGACCTCAGTTCAACCCGAGCCATGCATTACTCGTGAGTAGGGACGTTCGGCTCGAACGCCCTGAACGAACCATCGGGAAAGCTATCGAAACCATGGTGCGACCACACTCGAAACTCTGTGCCGACACCCCTCGGCAACGGCTCCGCGACCGCTTGCCCCCTCCCGATATTCCAGATTTCGTTCCTGACACTAAAGTGTCTTAGCTGAGAGTGTGCAATATGCCCTCCTCCTCGACTCTTCCAATTTGTGTGCCGCCCGTCTTAACGGGAAGGCGGCTCTATCCTTGACCTTTACGACAATTATAAGATTACCTAATACCATTAACCTTTAATTTACGGCAGCTGTCCCCGCCAAGAGCGGCTTCACGTCGCCGAAGCGGCAGCAAGAGAACTTTGACATTTTTTATTTCGCGACTCTTTTTGCTTAATTTCATATTTATGAAAAGAGGAGGGGGCGGTTTGTGTGTCGGCGGCCGATGGCTTTCATCGGTTGTGAGTGACTCTCTTTGAAAAATCCGTCAGTCCTCGGAAATTAAATTTATAAATAATAAAAAGAATTTCGATCCTATAAACAAAATTATTGCGAAATTTTCATAACTTTGTTAGAATTACGATAAAGACAGTGCTTGAGATAAATACTTAAATCATTATACAATTATTATCAATTATGAGAAAAACTTTTTATCTGACTTTGCTCGTAGCTCAGGCAATGTTATTGCCTGACTTGGCTGTCGCTCAGGTTCCTTCTTTCCCCGGAGCTGAAGGTTACGGGCGACTGACTACCGGAGGACGTGGTGGCGAAGTCTATCATGTGACAACACTTGATGACAATAATGAGCCGGGTTCGTTCCGCTATGCTTGTGACCAGAAAGGCACCCGTACAATCGTCTTCGACGTGTCCGGAACTATTTTTCTTAAATCGGCTCTTCAGTTGAAAAATGGAAATGTTACTATCGCCGGCCAGACAGCCCCTGGCGACGGTATATGTATTGCTGATTATCCGTTTACAATTAATACAAGCAATGTAATTATCCGTTTTATGCGTTTCCGTCTCGGGAATCGCCAGGTCGCTTATCATGAAGGTGATGGGCTTGGAGCTATGGATCAGGCAAATATTATGGTCGACCACTGCTCAGTGAGCTGGAGTATCGACGAGTGTCTGTCGGTCTATGGAAGCAAGAACATCACTGTCCAGTGGTGTATCTCTTCCCAGAGTCTCCGGAATGCCGGACACGTTAAAGGCGACCATGGTTATGGCGGTAACTGGGGTGGAAGCGGAGCTTCATATCATCACAATCTTATCGCTCATCATTGTTCCCGCACTCCTCGCCTTGGACCGCGTCCCGGCACTCAGACCGACGAACGCATGGATATGCGTAACAACGTTATATACAACCACGGCTCCAATGGCTGTTATGGCGGTGAGGGTATGAATGTGAATATCGTCAACAACTACTACAAAGTTGGTCCACAGAATAATAGCCATCCCATGCGTATCGCGGGTATCGGCATCCGCACTTCGGAATACACCGGACACGACACTTCATCGCCCAACGATTGGGATGTCATGTGGCATAAATGGGGCACTTTCTATGTAAATGGAAATGTAAATCCCGGTTATTCAGCCGTCACCAAGGACAACTGGACATATGGAATCTACAATGAAATTGACAATTCAAAGTGTGATTATACATTTGACGACGATGTGAAACGCGACATGCGTCTTGACACTCCGATTGAATACCAGTATACCACCACCCACACCGCTGAAAAGGCATATGAAAAAGTGCTTTCTTATGTTGGCGCTTCCCTGCATCGTGACGCTCTCGATGAAATAATCGTGAATGATGTTCGCAATGGAAAAGCTTCATTCGGTGATAGAGGTATAATCGACAGTCAGGACGAAGTAAGATATTCCGACGGCACTACCGGATGGCCTAAGCTGAATCAGACAGCGGCGTTGGCAGATACTGACGGCGACGGTATGCCCGATGCTTGGGAAGCTGAAAACGGTCTTAATCCGAATGACAAGACTGACGGAGCTAAAATTGGCAAAGACGGTTACACCAATCTTGAAATTTATATGAATTCATTGGTTGCCGATATAATGGAGAATGGGAATGCTGAAGGTAAACTGCTCTCTGGAAACCTTGAATCATCCGATCCTGCTGTGGAATTGCCTGAATATGTAGCCCCTGAAACTGTGGATTATGTATTGAATACATCTACATATTCCCAGTCTCCCAATACAACTACATGGGAATTTGAAAAAGGATTTTCAATTACCAATACACGCAATAAGGGATATAGTACTGGTAAGCAGAATGGTGTTAAATATTCTTCGGGGGTTCAATTTACAGTTAATATTCCGGCTGGAATGTCGGTGACTGGACTAAAGATTGAGGGATATAATAATTATGATACCAAAGATGCCTATTTTAAAGAAATTAATGGTGTTGACGGTAGTTCCTACATATTGCCAAAAACAAAAGAGACTGTAGAGCATAATGTGGAATTTGCTACACCGGCATCCGGTTCGTTTACTTTTACTCCGGAAGGAAATCAGGTAGTTCTTGCTCTCACACTTCATGTTACAACTGGGAGTGCCGGTATTGAGGATGTGACGATTTCTGCGGAAAAAGATGGAGATAATCGTATCTTTAATCTTATGGGTGTTGAAGTCACCGAGCCGCTTGCTCCTGGCATATACATTCAGAATGGAAAGAAATTCCGGGTAAAATAAATGTCGGGAGATAAATTCTGATACGATTCACCGGAGAATTATTATCAGACGAGCGACCTCATGCCAACTGCAATCAATTAGCATGAGGTCGCCTTATAGAAGTCTTATTTAATTCTGTTTTTTGCCGAATGTGGCGGGGACTTTAATGAAAGCTGTTACTGCGATTGTGGCGATACAGCAAAACATGATCCACCAGAAAAATCCTTGATAGCCCAGATGTTCCTGAAGCCATCCGGCAGCCATCCCGGGCAACATCATTCCCAAGGCCATAAAGCCCGTGCATATGGCATAGTGTGCCGTACGGAACTCGCCTTCGCTGAAATAGATGAGATAAAGCATGTAGGCGGTAAATCCGAATCCGTAGCCAAACTGCTCTATGAACACACAGATGTTGATTGTGAGAAGGTCGGTAGGCTGTGCGATTGACAGATAAAGAAATGTGCAGCAGGTGAGGGATATGCTCCATGCCATTGGCCACAGCCATTTCTTAAGTCCGCAGTGAGCCACGGTTATGCCGCCGATGATACCCCCGATTGTCAGGCCGAGTATTCCGATTGTCCCGTACACAAACCCTACTTGCGAAGTTGTCAGCCCAAGTCCGCCTGCCTCCTGGGAATCAAGAAGAAATGGATTTATAAGTTTCACAAGTTGAGCTTCGGGAAATCTATACAGAAGCATGAACGCGAGCACGATTCCGATACCCGGTTTACGGAAAAAAGACGCGAATGTGCCGATAAACTCTTTTCCTGCCGTACGGAATGTCACGTCTGGGACTGCCCTGTCAGAAAGCGGCTTCGGAAGCATGAACCGATGGTAGATTGAGATTATGACAAAAAATATAGCCAATACGCCCATCACTGTCATCCATGCGATAGGAGTATAGTCCATCGATTCCTCGGGACGTGATTGCCATTTGGTCTCAAGATAGCCGGCGAGCATCACAAGGGCTCCTTGTCCCACGATAGTGGAAATGCGGTAGAACGTGCTCCTGATGCCAACATAAAAAGACTGTTGGTGCTCGTCAAGAGCGAGCATATAGAATCCGTCGGCAGCTATATCATGGGTTGCGCTTAAAAAGGCTGTGAGCCAGAACACTCCGAGCGAAGCGCTGAAAAAGAATGACACCGGAAGAGTGAACGCCACCCCTGCGAAGCCGATTCCTATAAGCAGCTCCATCAATATTATCCATCGCCGTTTAGTGCTGAACATGTCGACAATCGGGCTCCATAACGGTTTTATTACCCATGGCAGATAAAGCCACGATGTGTATAAGGCGATATCCGTATTGGATATTCCCAGCCGCTTGTACATTATGACCGACAGCGTCATCACGGCGACATAGGGAAGCCCTTGGGCGAAATATAGTGAGGATACCCATGCCCATGGGCTGGTTTCTTTTTTAGTAGAGACGGCTGAGTTTTGCATTATGGTAATAATGTGCTAAAATTTCACGATAATTATATCCTTCGATTGCCATCACTGCCGCTCCGATCTGGCATAACCCTACGCCATGTCCCCAGCCGGCTCCGTGCAGTGTGAATCCTGTTGCAGTTTTCTCGACAATGAACGCCGAGCTGTATAAATGCGAACGCGACAGCCACTTGCGTATTTCCAGTTCTTTCCCGACTATGATTGACCGCTTGTCTCCGATTATTTTCAATCGGTAGATTCTGCCCGAGGTGCCGCGCGACAACGGAATCAGGTTTATTATTGTGCCGAAATCTATTCCCGAACGTTCGCGTACGATTTCGGAAAGTTCCTCGGTGGAATAATGCGCTCTCCATCGATAAAAATCGCGTGTCTCGAAATCATAGTTGTTTACGACTTTACGGAGCGTGTCATTGGTGATGCGGGCGCAGAATGGTTCAGCATTACGTGACATTATCCATTCCCTGGCTCCTGCTTCGGTGGTCAGGTCGGGGATATATGTCATCTGTTTTGTGTCGGAGGCGGCTTCGAGATAACCGTAATGTTTCGGTTCCCAGCAATTTTCAAATTCTTCAAATATGCCTCCGCAGCATTTTGAGAACCTTGCGTCGCATATGTTGCCCGATTCGTCGATAAGAGCCTCGCCGCGTGTTGCAAGAATTGCGCGATGCGCTTGTTCCGGCTCATTGGCCGGAATTCCCTGGTAGCGTTGGCAATGGTCATCGGCACATACGTCATAATGCAGATGATTTTCCCTGTCATACCATTTTATGATTTCATCGTCAGTGCTGGTTCCCTGTACGGCGTGATGTTCTGTCTTATTCCCTATTTGGGACAGAACCCAACTGCGCGATATTACGGCATGGGCTTTTAGAAATTCAAATGGAGCGGTGGCGTTCATTTCTGAAGCTATGACCGATCTCAGATATTCTTCTACCGATAAGTGATTTATTGCTATCTTTTTCCCATCGGCATTTTTTATTTCCAGTGCTCCGGCATAAGTGAGATCAAGATTGCGCTGCCAGTGAAACTCTTTGCCTATTACCACGTTTCTGAGTTTGAAACGGCTGTCGGCCGATAGAGGTTGCATTATGTTTCCGGCTGACTCGAATTTACCTATCAGCTCATAATCAATATTTTCGGCTTCAAGCAGTCCTACCGATATCTGTGGAGGTGTTGATTTGTAGGTCACGTCATCGAAAATTTTTGCGAGTGTGGTTTCGTCTATTGCGTTGAAGTCGTTGCGGGAGGTTGTGATAACGGTTCCGAGCACATCAATGGCTCCCGGGCTGACGCAGATATCCGGATAGCAGTCGGGACGATGTTTTTTTCGAGGTATTATTACAGCTTCAGCCATTCCCTGAGGTAGTATATGTATTCCGACATTGACGGGCGGTTCCTCATCATCTTTGTGTGGAAGTTTCGCAATCTCCTGTTCGACAGCTGCGGCGATATTTTCGATTGTTTCTGCAATATAAATGCTTTTGAACGGGTAGGTTCTGTCAAGCGGCAGATATTTGTTGGGAACGGCTTGGAAATGGCAATGATCAGGCGCGGATGCTCCGCATTTGGGGCCGTTGTAGAATACGGTGTAGTCTTTCAGGGTTGTGGCGATGTCAACCATGTCGGCAACCCTTCCGATGATTGATTGTGGAACGTGGTCTTTTGTCGGAATAGTCAGATGTCCGGAAAAGACAGGATAGGGGTTTTCCAATATCTCATAGCCTCCGTGAGGTGTAGACGGTTGTTCCGGAGGACGGTTCTCTTTGCACAGGAAACATGGTCGTGCGGCAATTGATGCCGCGTCGGTTTTTGCTTTCGCGCTTGCGACGCGCTCCGGCAGCAGACTGACATTCCATTCAACTCCGTTTATGTTGACGGTTTTGTGTGTCAGGCGTGATTCTATAAGCTTTTTTCTCTCGATGATACTGTTCCGGCGTAGTGAGTCTTTATAGCGGTCATTGCGGTTTTTGGCTTCAAGAGTCAGTTCCGCGTCTGAATTTCCTCGCCATCTGCGACACAGATAGATTGATTCATATATGCGTCCGATGCGGTAATACGTGCTTATGGCAAGCCCCATCGCATAGTCTTCCCCATAGCTTACGTCCGGGAATCGGAACTTTCGGGCAGTCGGAGTGTAGAATGCTCTTGGCGCTCCGAGACCGTTTATTCGCAAGGCGTTGTTGCGTCCGTTATCATCTGTCCATTCCTTATGAGCTATAAGGCCCGGAGGAATCGGATTGCAGTCGAAGTCGGTGAGAGTATATGAACCTATTACCATGGGGCAGTGCTCATCGTAAAACTTGTTGACAATCTTTTGCAATGTGTTTTCGTCCGAATAGATGTCATCGCTGTCAAGTTGTATGGCAAATCTGCCGCATTTGTCACTGTCGAGCGCGATATTCCAGCACCCCCCTATGCCATGGTGCTTTTCTTGGGGGATTATGTGGATAAGACGCGCATCCTTGGCGGCTGCTTGCTTCAGGAGTTGGGTTGTGCCATCGGTTGAGTGGTTGTCTACGACTATGACGTTGAATTCAAAATCAGTCAATTGGTTCAGCGCGCTTTTTACAGCGTCGCCTATCGTGTTCACTCGGTTGCGTACGGGAATGATGACCGACGCTTCCACAGGAAGAGTGTCGTCAAATTCGATTTCGCGTATTATGCTTTCGGGAGAGATATATGCTCCGGTTGATTTTAAGTGTTGAGTGAAAGCGTCTTCCAGTTCTCGTTGAGCAAGTTGCTGGTCGGTATGCTGATAGGCGAATTGCGATATGTCGGCGTTTGATTCTTTTACCGAGTAAAGCGGTTCTGCTATATGCGTGATACCTCCGAGTCGGCTTAACGCGAGTCGTGCGGCATAGAATGCGGCATGACTGTATTCACCGATTTCAGCGATAGCTTTCTTTAGTGTTTTTGAATTTACTGCTATTATTGCTCCAAAATCAAAACCGTCTCTCACTGACCCTTCATGATAGTCGATAAGTTCGTGAGTCTCATTGTTCGCATCCGTGTAGTCGGAATAGACGATCGATGGCTTTGGTTCGGCACGTAGAACTGTTATTATCTTTTGGATGCTTTCGTCCGGAATTTCAATATCATTTTTGCCAAGAAAAACATACTCGGGCAATGGCTTTGCGGTTAATCCGCGTAATTCTTCTGTGCTGCAGTTATTGAAATCAATCTTATATATTTCCACAGGTTTATTTCATTAAAGTTATCTTAACGCGTTTCCCTTTGAGTTTTTCTTGAGAAGCTTTGGCAATCGTATTATTGGCCGCTTTAGTCGGGATAGCAGCGATGGCCGAATGGTCTTTGACTATTATTTTGCCTATTGAATCTGCTTCAAGCCCGCATTGTTTGATGAGAAATCCTACAATATCTCCGCGTGATATTTTCTCTTTTTTGCCTGCGTTGAAATACAATGTGGCGACATCGCTTCTGATTGGATTGTCTGATTTGCCTGTGGGAAAATATTTTCTGTCAAAATCAATGTAATCGGGAATATTGTCGTTTTCAGAAGTGATAACATAGATTGTTCCGGTCGCATCGACACGTGCTGTTCGTCCGTTACGATGTGTCCATGTTTCCCTGGTAAGCGGTATATGGTAGTGGATGATGGAGTGTACTGAATCTATGTCAAGTCCGCGTGCTCCTAAATCTGTTGACACCAATATGGGAGTTGTCCCGTTGTTGAGCAAATCAATTGCTTTCTCTCTGTCATGCTGTTCGAGTGCCCCATGATAAATGCCTGCCGGCAATCCTGCCTTTTTCAAGCCTTGGTAGACACGCTCCGCGCTTTCGCGATGGTTTACGAAAATAATCGCTTTGCCGTTGTCAAGAGATTTCAGCAGGTCGATAAGAGTTTCAAGTTTATCAGCGGCGGGACTTTCCACCTCGACGATTGACATTCGGCTTCCGGGATTATTTCCGTTGTCGAGAAAGTCGAGAGTTTCAGGCGATTTAAGTTTTAGAAAATCGGGCATCTCCTGTAAAAATGTCGCTGATGTCAGGATTATACGCGAGAGATTGGGCATCGTGCGGATAATTTTCTTCATTTCGTCATGGAATCCGAGTTCCAGCGATTTGTCATATTCGTCTAATATGAGAATCTTCGTGTTATGTATGTCTATATGCTTGCGCTGCAAGTGGTCGAGCAGACGGCCGGGTGTTGCTACGATTATGTCGGGCGCCGGATTCAATGAGTTTTTCTCATCGGTCACCGAATGCCCTCCGTAAAGGGCTATGCATTTATATCCGGTGGCGATTTCTCTCACCACACGATAAATCTGGGCGACGAGCTCGCGCGACGGAGCGATGATGACCGCTTTGACTTCCGGTGATGGTTTGGGCAATGATTGCAGCATTGCGATGGAGAATCCCAAGGTTTTTCCTGATCCGGTAGGTGAGAGAAGGATAAGATTTTTGGATTGGCAGTCCATGACCGCCTTTTGCATGGGATTGAGATTCTCGATCCCCATTTTGGCATGTATGTTTCTTAAAATTTCCGATTGTTTCATTGTTATACTGTTTTATAATGCAAAGTAAGTCTTTTTTGCAATAACATAAAACAGTTGTCACATGATTATTACGGTTCTTGTTCTGATTTTGATTGTCTGCCTCTCAACGATTTCTCAAAAACGGATGGTTGGCCCGATTGGGATTTTTGTAAAATAATGGATGGGCGGTCGGTGTTGAACTCGACGATTTTTCCCTGCGGATTGATTAATACGTAGGTCGGCAGTGTGCTGATATCGTAGCAGGAATCGGAATTCTTTTTATCAAGAATGAAATTCCGATCATTCATATTGTTTTTTAATACGAAATCATTAAATTTTTTCTTTGACGGTTTCGACAAGCACACAGTGACTATTTCTACATTGTCGATTATATCGGCGAAATGCTCTTTGAGTTTAGGAATTATAGAAAATTCATGAATGCAAGGCCCGCATCCGAAATCCCAGAAATCGAGATATAGATATTTGCCCTTGAAGTCATCAAGTGTACAGATATTTCCGTTGATGTCTGTCATGGAAATATGCGGTGCCGGTTCTCCCTGGCTAAAACGTACTATTTCTGGCATAAACTTGGCATACTCGTCCTTGATATCTTTGTTTTCGGTGGATTCATATGCATATTTCAGGCATGATACAGCTGATTCCGGAGTATTGATACGGTATAAGAAAGCCCAATAGCGTAAATTGATCCAATCGGATAAAAATTGTGTAGGTGAAAGAGTGCGGTAAATGTTGAATGTATTTATTTGTAGTTTTTCAGTAATGGAATTTTCCGGATCAGGTTTTATGATAGGGTAGGCGTTTGCCGATACGTAATTATTGACAAAATCGCGATACTCAGGATAAGCCAAAAAAGAGTCGTGATATATGTTGAAAGGAATGTTTTTATTGGCAGAATCAAGATAAAAAAGAGGGCGGAATTGGGGTGTAAGTATTATGTCTGTCACTGAAATCATTCCAAGCATATGGTAAAAACCTGCGATACGGAATTGTTTTTCAAGTCGTGGAATTCCGTTGTTTTTAATGAATGTGTCTATTACAGTGTTGTATCGAGTGTTATAATTGTAAAACTCAGTGATTAATCTGTCTTTGATAGAGTCAGTCTCTGAATTGTGGATTGTTCCCCATTTTGATAACTTCAGATACGTGTTGGACAGGGAGTTTATGGTGTGTTCATGTTTTCTTACTTTTTTATATAGTGTGTGAGCAAGCTGCAAATCAAGATTTGCGGCATTATTGTTAGAATATAAAGTCAAGTCGTCATCATCAAGTGTAAGATTGATGGTGTCGCCGGCACATACGGGTATAGCCATTGTCCCTGGAATATAAAGATATACTTTCTGCATATAGCCTCGCATATGAATTGTCTTTTCAAACCTGTTGCCCTCGGAGGTATGGATTGTATGTCCATTATTTTTTATCGGATCGGTCACGGCAAGCCGTATTTGACCGTTCCATGCGGGCGACATTGTGCCGCGTATGACGAATGACGTTTTGTCGAATAACGACACTTGCGCTGAATCGGCGTATGCGCTTCCGTCAACAAAAATGTTTTCACATCTGGCAGGAACCGGCCCTGATAGAATACAGGCGGTTATGAAGCATGAACAGATAACGTGTTTCATCGGCATAAATAACGGTTATGCCACAAATATAGCAAAAGATTTTGTTATATAAGCAAGATGGAGATTGCCATGAGCATCATGCCTATTATTACACAACCTATAGTGATATGGTGGTGTCCGTAACTCTCGGCTCCCGGCAGCAGCTCGTCTACTGATATGTAAACCATGACTCCGGCTACTCCGGCGAGCAGAACGGCATCAAGCGTCGGAGACCATAGAGGCATAAGGAATATTATGCCGATAATGGCGCCGAGTGGTTCGGCGAGTCCTGAAATAATACTCCATGCGATGGCTTTGCGATGACTGCCGGTCGCATTGTAGATAGGAACAGATACCGCGATGCCTTCAG
Organism: uncultured Muribaculum sp.; assembly: GCA_964651105.1. Lineage (GTDB taxonomy): Bacteria > Bacteroidota > Bacteroidia > Bacteroidales > Muribaculaceae > Muribaculum. The sequence goes on from CAZYXN010000041.1 coordinate 19,807, forward strand.
GTATGTTATGGAGCATGATGGCTATCACGATTGGAATTGCTACAGTCATTCCGTCGAGTGAAGAGATGAAGGTGGCTATTCCTTCAGGAAAATTGTGTATGCCGATAGCGAGCGCAAGCATTATGCCTGTGCGTTTTGAACGCGATGGAACGTTCTCTTCGGCGTGGCTGTATTCGTGCGGATTATTCTTTTCAGGAACCAAAAAGTCGATGAAAGCAATCAGTCCTATCCCGATAAAAAAAGCGAGGAGTGTATAAAATTGAGCTGTTTTTTCAGTATAAATGCCGCTAAGTTCATTAAGCGCCTGCGGCATAAGGTCAAGAAATGACACGTAAAGCATAACTCCGGCAGAGAATCCAAGGGCTCCTGATAAAAACTTTACTTCTCTGGCAATTGGCAACAATGACATCAGGGCCCCTATTCCGGTTCCCATTCCGGCGATTGCAGTCATCAGTAACGCAATCCAAAGCGCGTTAGTAGATATTTCTTCCATATTTATAATAACGTTTGTTTACAGAAAATTGTGCAGTCGTCCGCTATTTGAAATTTGAGATTTACTTATTTTTGAAAAAATTTTGAGTTGTGAGGAAATTAAAGTAAATTTGCCGTTGCGATTAACTAAATCGCGATTTTGATTGTTAATTAAGAAAAATATAAAATGGCTGAAACGGACCAAAAGAACCCTATAGCGCTCGATGAGGTCGCTAAGGACAACCAAGAGTTGAAAAACGATGTGACCAAGGGTCAGAAATATCTTATGTGGGGCATGATTGCAATTTCGGTAATTGCAGTTTTGATTATTGTCTACATCTTTTTTATCCGTAAACCGGGTATTGTAAAGGCCAACGAGGCGGTAGCTAAAGCTGATATCGAATTATCTCAGGGCAATGACTCTGTCGCTCTTGCACAGTATCGCCTTGTTGCTGAGAAATATGGATATGATGCCGGTAACCGTGCTGCTTTGATGGCTGCCACTATCAGCTATAAAAACGGCAAATATGAAGAGGCTCTTAGCGACCTTAAAGGTTTTAGTCCGAAAGAAGCGCTTGTCGGTGCCGCCGCTATGTCTCTTGAAGGAGATTGCTATGTGAATTTGGAAAACTACGGCGCGGCTCTTAAATCATATGATAAAGCTATCAGCCAAAGTGATGACAACGCGCTTTATACTCCTCTGTTCATGATGAAGAAGGCCACTGTGCTTCGTGCTCAAGGCGATTATTCCGCCGAGCTGAAGGTATTGAAAGATATCAAATCGAAATATCCTGAATATGCCAATCAATATCGTCTTGATATTGACAAGTATATCGCTCGTGCTGAATATCAGGCAAATAATAAATAGACATATTATCAGAATTTAAGGATAATAAATCAGCCATAATCCATTGGATTATGGCTGATTTCAGTTTAATGATATGTTGATATTTATCCGATACCGATTTTATATATTTGGCAAAATAATGGGTTACGTGACAAGACATTGACATTTGTGCAGATTTCAGACATGTTCCGATTTTCCTCGCCTGCATATTTCAGCCGTTACGTGCAACGCACTCTCGGGTTGAACCCTACCCAATATCGGGAATAAACATCCCCTAAAAATCGGATTAATGCCCTGAAGTTACCTCAAGACGGGCATTCTGCGGTCAATCAGCCAAAGAGATAAAAAGAAAGGCTGTGCATTTCATTTTATATTTAGATTTATTATTCGGTTTTGAATGTGATGTCATCGGTGCGAGGATGAACAAATTCGAACTCAAGTGTTCTTGCCAATCCT
>CAZYXN010000042.1:0-21561 GCA_964651105.1 uncultured Muribaculum sp.
CAGCGTTCGAGCCATACTTTATTGCGCTATCTGAGTTTTATCGGACAGCAATAAATTTTTATATGCATTTATTTTTCTTATTTCGGCATAAAACCTTAAATTTGCATCTATCTCTTGTGGAAAAAAGACAAAGAGAAAAACCAAAATGCGATTAAAAACTTTTAACATTTAACATCTACTAAAGCCAATGAAACGAGTTTATACGTTTGGCGACGGAAAAGCCGAAGGCAATGCCGAGATGAGAAATCTTCTTGGCGGCAAGGGAGCCAATCTTGCTGAAATGAATCTTTTGGGCATGCCGGTACCTCCCGGATTCACAATCACTACAGAAGTTTGTACAGAGTATACCTCAAAGGGTCGTGACGCAGTTGTGAAATTGATTCAAAAAGATGTCGAAGACGCGATTGCCCATGTGGAGAAACTTACCGGAAAACAATTTGACAACCCATCCAATCCGCTTCTTGTATCAGTGCGTTCCGGAGCTCGCGCGTCTATGCCGGGTATGATGGATACCGTGTTAAATTTGGGTATGAATGATGCTACTGTTGCTTCATTGGCTGAAAAAAGTGGAAATCCTCGTTTTGCTTGGGACAGCTATCGCCGTTTTGTCCAGATGTATGGTGATGTCGTTCTTGGCATGAAACCGAAAAGCAAGGCCGATATTGATCCGTTTGAGGAAATAATGGAAAAAATGAAAGAGGCCAAGGGCGTTAAACTCGATACCGAACTCGATGTTGACGACCTTAAGTCATTGGTTAAGCAGTTTAAAGCTGCTGTTAAAGATTTTACCGGTAAAGACTTCCCCGACAGCGCGTGGGAACAGCTTTGGGGCGGAATCTGTGCGGTATTTGACAGCTGGATGAATGAGCGCGCGATACTTTATCGACGTATGAACCAGATTCCTGAAGAATGGGGTACGGCAGTTAATGTCCAGGCCATGGTTTATGGAAACATGGGCGACAATTCAGCAACAGGTGTGGCATTCAGCCGCGACGCTGCCACCGGTGAAAATATCTTTAATGGGGAATATCTTATAAATGCTCAGGGAGAGGATGTCGTTGCCGGTATCCGCACGCCTCAGCAGATTACTGTCGAGGGTTCCAAGCGTTGGGCCGCTCTTCAGGGTATAAGCGAAGAGGTGCGTGCTTCCAAGTATCCTTCTCTTGAGGAATCTATGCCGGTATGCGCTGCTGAACTTATTGCAATCGCCAACCGTCTTGAGGATTACTACAAAGATATGCAGGACATGGAGTTCACCATCCAGGATGGTAAATTGTGGATGCTTCAGACTCGTAACGGCAAACGTACAGGCGCGGCGATGGTTAAAATCGCCATGGATCTTCTTCGTGCCGGAGAGATTGATGAAAAGACAGCCCTTTTGCGCATGGAGCCTCAGAAACTTGACGAGCTGCTCCATCCTGTATTTGACAAAGCAGGCTTGAAACGCGCTACCGTCGTAGCAAAGGGTCTTCCTGCCTCACCGGGAGCCGCTGCCGGCCAGATTGTGTTCTCTGCTGAAGAAGCCGAGGCATGGGCTGATAAGAAGAAAAAAGTTGTTCTGGTGCGTATCGAGACATCTCCTGAAGACCTTCGCGGTATGGCAGTCGCTCAAGGTATCTTGACCATGCGTGGAGGTATGACATCTCACGCTGCCGTAGTAGCGCGTGGTATGGGTAAATGCTGTGTTTCAGGAGCAGGAGAAATAAAGATTGATTATAAGGCGAAGACCGTTGAAATGAGCGGCAAGACTTATAAAGAGGGTGACTGGATTTCTCTTAACGGTTCAACCGGTGAAGTATATGACGGACAGGTTCCGACAACCGAACCTGAGCTTGGCGGTGATTTTGGCGCTATTATGAATCTTGCAGCCAAATTCACTAAAACTCTTGTTCGTACAAATGCCGACACTCCTCGTGACGCTAAACAGGCTCGCCACTTTGGAGCGCAGGGTATCGGATTGTGCCGTACCGAACACATGTTCTTCGAAGGCGACCGTATCAAGGCTGTTCGTGAGATGATTCTTTCAAGTGATGTCGAAGGCCGTCGTCGCGCTCTTGCGAAATTGCTTCCGATGCAGCGTTCTGACTTTGAAGGCATCTTTGAAGCTATGGACGGATTTGGAGTTACTATTCGTCTTCTTGACCCGCCATTGCATGAATTCGTGCCTCATCAGACTGCCACTCAGAAAGAGCTTGCTTCGGAAATGGGGCTTACTCTTGAAGAAGTCAAAGCTAAGGTTGACAGTCTTGAAGAGTTCAACCCGATGCTCGGACATCGCGGTTGCCGTCTTGGCATAACCTATCCGGAAATCACCGAGATGCAATCACGTGCCATCATAGAGGCAGCTCTCAATGTGAAAGCTCGCGGTATTTCAGTTCATCCTGAGATAATGATCCCATTGGTAGGTACTCTTAAGGAAATTCAGAATCAGGCCGATGTAATCAATATTACTGCAGCCAAGGTATTTGAAGAACGTGGTGAATCAGTGCCCTACAAGGTAGGAACTATGATTGAAGTGCCTCGTGCGGCTCTCACTGCCGATCAGATTGCTACAGTTGCCGACTTCTTCTCATTCGGAACCAATGACTTGACCCAGATGACCTTCGGATATTCTCGTGATGATGCTCCCAAGTTCCTCAAGTTCTACAAGGAACACGGTATCATCAAGACTGATCCGTTTGAAGTCCTCGATCAGGAAGGCGTAGGCCAGCTTGTTCGTATGGGCGTTGAAAAAGGCCGTGCAACAAAGCCTGAACTCAAAGTCGGTATCTGTGGCGAACACGGAGGCGAACCATCTTCTGTTAAGTTCTGTGCAAAACTTGGTATGAATTACGTCAGCTGTTCTCCATTCCGCGTGCCCATCGCGCGCGTAGCTGCCGCCCAAGCCAGTCTGGAAGACTAAGAGTCAATAACTGATAATCAATAATTAGGCTGTAATACTCTGAATATTCGGAGATTACAGCCTAATTTGCATTTAGGGGATTCGTTCATTTGACCACAAAAAATGAGCCAAATAAACACATTTGTTTAGAAATAGTTTAGAAATCTCGAGACCCGTGTTTAGAGTGTGTCTATAGCAATGTTTAGAGTTGTAATACTCTGGTGATCAAATATTAAACATTAGATATTAAACTGCTGAAAAATAACGGTTATGGCAACTCTAAAACCATGTGTTCAGAAGATGCGTATAGATGGATTATACCCGGTTTGTATTCAGACCCCCATTACAGGGTACACTTTTGTTCACCTGACTGACCGCATCTTTTGGCCGTTTATAAATCACCATAGACCAACAATCCATGATGTTGTTTTTTTGAGATAATTTGGATTATTATAATTTTTTGGTTTAACTTTGCAGTCGCAATGGTTCGCAAAGGGTATCACATCCCGTTGCGATTAATAGGGAATCAGGTGAGAGACCTGAACAGACCCGCTACTGTAAGTTCTACAAAACTTTTCGGACACGTTCATTGTGTCACTGACCTTAAAACGGTTGGGAAGACCGTCCGAAAAGGGAACAAGTCAGGAGACCTGCCATGCGATTAATAATTTCAACAATCTCGTGGATTAGATTTTGAGATGGACATATCGAGTTTAGCGAAGTATGACATATGGGCAGTGTGTTATGATTCTTGTATGGAATGTTCTCACTGTGGAAGCATTGGCCTCAGAGGATCAGTGCCATATCTTGTTTACCTTTTGTCGCTAATCTCATACGCTTTAGCTCAATATCTTTTTCACCTTAACACCTCATTTTATTATGAATTGTCCAAGGTGCAAAAAGGATTTTACGCCTGAAAATTTATCCTTTTTCAAATGGCTTGAGACTTCAGGTCTCGATGCCCTGCAGACGGCCTTTGTTATCTGTAGTTATGGCCGTCCGATGTGTGACGAGTGTCTTGAAACACTGAAAAACGGGTTTTACACCTGTGAGATCAATCCATGTCTTAAATTTAAATCAATAGGCCATGATAAAAAAAATCCTTATCGCCAACCGTGGTGAGATTGCCCTTCGTGTGATGCGTTCATGCAAAGAGAAAGGAATCTCCACCGTGGCGGTGTTCAGCGAGGCTGACCGCACGTCCTTACACGTAAGCTATGCCGATGAAGCTGTCTGCATAGGCCAGGCTCCGTCGGCCGAAAGCTATCTGAGTATGGATAGAATAATATCGGCGGCTAAAGACACAGGGGCGGATGCTATACATCCAGGTTATGGGTTCCTGAGTGAAAACGCTGAATTTTCAAGGCGTTGCCGAACAGAAGGTATTATATTCATTGGCCCTTCCCCTGAAAGTATAGATGCTATGGGCGACAAAATCTCCGCACGAAAAACTATGATTGCTGCTGGAGTCCCTGTAGTTCCCGGAACATCCGCCAATATGGATGAAAATGATCTGATTCGGACTTGCCGTGAAATCGGACTACCGGTGATTATCAAGGCTGCCGCAGGAGGCGGAGGGAAAGGTATGAGACTTGTCCGAGAGGAAAAAGATTTAATTGAGGCTTATCGCGAAGCTAAATCCGAAGCGGCGGCCTCGTTCTCTTCGGATGAAGTGTATGTCGAGAAATATATCGAATCCCCTCACCATATAGAAATCCAGTTCCTTGGTGATTCTCACGGGAATGTGGTTCATCTTTTTGATAGGGAATGTTCCGTACAACGCCGTCATCAAAAAATTGTCGAAGAATCGCCTTCGCCGTTCATTTCCGGCGATGTACGTCGCAAAATGGGTGAGATTGCTGTCAAAGCGGCAAAATCTGTCAATTATGTGGGTGCCGGAACTATTGAATTTCTTGTGGATAAAGACATGAATTTCTATTTTCTTGAAATGAATACACGTCTGCAGGTCGAGCATCCGATAACTGAGGAAGTGGTTGGTGTGGATCTTGTTAAGGAACAGATAAACATAGCCGAAGGAAGGAAACTACGTTTCAGGCAGGAGGATCTGTCTCAGCGCGGACATGCTATCGAGTGTCGGATATGCGCGGAAGATACTGATAATGAGTTCATGCCCACAGCAGGCACTATCTGCCATGTGCGAACACCGCAGGGTATCGGGGTCAGAGTAGACAGTTTTATTTATGATGGTTACGAAATCCCAATTTATTATGATTCCATGCTCGGAAAACTTATAGTGTGGGCGACACAACGCAATTATGCTCTTGAAAGAATGCGTCGAGTGCTCTATGAATATAAAATCACCGGTATAAAAACGAATATTGACTACCTAAGACGTATTCTTGACGCACGTGAATTTGTCAATGGCGACTACACTACCCATTTTATCGAGGAGAATAAAGAGCGGCTTAGAGCTGATAGTGACGAAGTGGAAGCGGAAAAAATGGCTGTTATTGCAGCCTACATTGATTATATTGTAAATAAAAACACATCAGCAAATACAACGTCCGTGGATTTCAGACCTATAAGCAGATGGCGTGCTTTTGCAAAACAAAAGGGAGTTTTACGGATTTAAACAGCTATTATTATGCATGCAAAAGTTAATGGAAATAATTATGATATTGAACTTGTGGAGAAGGATGGCAATGCGGTCAGAATAAAACTTAACGGAGAGATAATAGATATTGATGCCGTCCTTTCTGAAACGGGATTCTGTTCCATTCTCCACAAAGGACGCAGCTATAATGCGGAAGTGGTAAATCAGTCCGAAGGAAAGTATGTGATAACCGCTGATTTCCGTCGCTATGATGTGGAACTACAGAATTTGCGTAAGAAATATATCCGTGGCGGAACGACAGCCGAAGAAGACGTGCAGGATTGCATAAAAGCTCCTATGCCAGGGAAAATCATCGCTGTACTTGTAGAAAAAGGCAGTTTTGTTAAAAAGGGAGATCCGCTGCTTATCATCGAGGCGATGAAAATGCAAAGCACATACACGGCATCTCAGGATGCGATAGTCGAAACTGTTGAAATCGCCGAGGGTGATTCTGTTTTATCCGATCAATTGCTTATTACCTTCAGACACGATAACGATAATGAATAAATCATATGAATATGGATATATACGAAAAATTTGATATAAAAAATAAAAATGCCTTGCAGGGTGGAGGAGCGAAGGCTATTGCCAGACAGAAAGCCGGTGGAAAACATACGGCTCGCGAGCGTATAGATATTTTACTCGATGACAACACATTTGTGGAAACCGACAGATTTGTACTGCACGATTGCCACGATTACGGTCTGGAAAAGAAAAGATATGACGGCGACGGTGTTGTGACCGGCTATGGTAAGATTGACGGTCGGCTGGTATATGTTTATGCCTATGATTTTACGGTAAATGGCGGCTCTCTCGGACGTGCCAACGCAAGCAAAATTGTGAAACTTCAGAAAATGGCGTTAAAAACAGGCGCGCCTGTCATAGCTCTGAATGATTCGGGAGGCGCCAGAATTCAAGAAGGTGTGAACGCGCTCAGCGGCTATTCCGATATTTTTTATCAGAATGTCAAAGCCTCAGGGGTGATTCCTCAGATTTCCGCTATAATGGGGCCTTGTGCCGGGGGTGCCTGTTATTCTCCGGCTCTTACTGATTTTATCCTTATGGTCAAGGATACAAGCTATATGTTTGTAACAGGACCTGATGTGGTTAAGACCGTAACGCATGAGGACCTTTCCAAAGCGGAACTCGGAGGAGCCTCGACTCATTCCACCAAAAGCGGTGTCGCGCATCTTGTGGGGCGTGACGAGGAAGAAACTCTTATGATGATCCGTGAATTGCTTTCCTTCATTCCGTCAAACAATATGGAAGACGGTATCATCCAGTCATCTTATGATTCGGCGCCTCGTGAATGTCCGAAACTTATGTCTCTTATTCCGGAAAATCCGAACATTCCTTATGATATGAAGGAACTGATTGAAGAGGTGGTTGATGAACACTACTTCTTTGAGATATCTTCGGGATTTGCTCCCAACATCCTTATTGGTTTCGCTCGGCTTGGTGGCCGTCCGATCGGTATTGTAGCGAATAATCCAAATTATCTCGCCGGTGTGCTGGATATTGACGCTTCTGACAAGGCCGCAAGGTTCATTCGTTTTTGCGACTGTTTTGATATTCCTGTCGTAACATTCGAGGATGTCCCAGGATTCCTTCCGGGACAGCAGCAGGAACATGGGGGCATTATCCGGCACGGAGCTAAAATCATGTATGCATACGCCGAAGCGACTGTTCCTAAAATAACTCTTATCACCCGTAAGGCATATGGCGGCGCATATATCGTGATGTCATCAAAAGAGACTGGCTGTGATGTCAATTTTGCCTATCCAAATGCTGAAATCGCTGTCATGGGTGCGGCCGGAGCAATCAATATACTTTATCGCAAAGCAAGTGAAGCGGACAAGGAAAAGGCTTTGTCAGAATACGAGGATATGTTCTCAAATCCGTTTCGTGCGGCTGAAAAAGGATATATCGATGAAATCATATTGCCAAAAGACACCAGGATCAAATTGTTGCAGGCTCTTGACATGACGCAAAACAAAGTGGAGAATAACCCGCCAAAGAAACATGGTAATATGCCCCTCTGATAAATAACAATGATATGGATTGGTTAATAGATCTTGTGTCTCCGGGAAATGTAAGCCTTGCGGCTACAATCCTGCTTTATGCGTTTGTCATATCTTCCGGTGTGTTCTTTGGCAAAATGAAGATTATGGGAGTGTCACTTGGTGTCACTTTTGTATTGTTTGTCGGCATTCTTATGGGACATTTCGGTTACAGTGTTCCGTCAGGAACTCTTCACTTTGTACGTGAGTTCGGCTTGATACTTTTTATCTTTTCAATCGGCCTGCAGGTTGGTTCCGGTTTCTTCTCGTCATTCAAAAAAGGCGGTATGGCGCTTAACGGACTTGCAGTGCTTGTTGTGCTTCTTAATGTGGCGATTGTGATTGCTATATTCTATATCGACGGCAACACTTCTATTGTCAGTCTGGTTGGAGTGATGTCAGGCGCTGTCACAAACACACCCGGTCTTGGCGCGGCTCAACAAGCTATTCTTCAGGTAAATTCCGAAGCTTATTCCGCTACAGAAGAAATGGCTATGGGATATGCGGCGGCTTATCCGCTTGGTGTGATGGGTATCATCCTCTCAATGTTGGTGTTGAAAGTGATTTTTGGTATAAAGGCTGAAAATGAGATTAAACGTATAAACGATGAGAGCGACGAACATGACCACATGCCGTTCCTCGGCACCTGGGAAGTGGTAAATGCTCAGATTGACGGTAGTAATCTGTCCGGCTTGCACAATATATGTGGCAATGAATTTGTTATTTCGCGTATTTGCCATCCGTCCGGTGAAGTTATCATCCCAAATTCGGATACCAAAATCCGCGTCGGTGATAAACTGTACATAGTTACCGAAGCTGTTCATGTCTCTCGTTTTGATGTTATAATCGGGCCACGTGTTGAAATGGATTGGGAGAAAGTTCCAAGTGAATTGGTTTCCCGTAATATACTCGTTACCCAAAGCAATGTGGACGGTATGGAGCTTCGTTCTCTGAAATTGAGGGCCAGCTATCATGTAAATGCCACAAGAGTGAACCGTGCCGGTGTGTATCTGCTGGCCACGCCGCACCTCAGATTACACATCGGAGACCGTCTTACGGTGGTCGGCGGCCAGGAGGACATCAACCGTCTCGCATGGCGTCTCGGCAATTCAATCAAGCGTCTTGATCATCCCAATATTATAACTATTTTTGTAGGTATAATGCTTGGTATATTGCTGGGATCTGTTCCAATCTCTTTCCCGGGAATGAGTGTGCCTATGAAACTTGGTCTTGCGGGTGGTCCGCTTGTTGTCGCTATCCTTATAAGCCGTTTCGGATACAAACTTAAACTTGTATCATACTCGTCAAACGCGGCTTCACTGCTGATGAGAGAAATAGGGATATGTCTCTTCCTTGCATCGGTCGGCATCGCTTCCGGCGAGAAATTTGCTGCTACCGTATTCAATACAACCGGCATGTGGTGGGTAATATGGGGATTCATAATAACCGTTGTACCTCTGCTGATTGTCGGGATTTATGCCAGGTGGCGGCTTAACATTAATTTCCTTACCATTATGGGTCTTTTCGGTGGCAGTATGACCGATCCTCCTGCTTTGGCTTTTGCAACAGGTAGCACAGGGAATGATGCTCCGGCAGTGGCTTATTCGACCGTTTATCCTCTGACTATGTTCCTAAGGGTGGTTGCCGCACAGCTCCTCGTGCTGCTTCTTATTTAGAATATGAATTTTAATTTTTTTTGTCATAAATGACTAATGCAATAGATATTGCCGGGAGCTTTCTTCCGCATGAGAAGCAGACCAAAGACTGATCCGATTTTTGTCAGGGCGTAATTGACCGATTCCATTTAGTATCTGTCGAAAACGAATCCGTAGAACAGCTTGTAGAACGACAACCGGTATCCGGTCTGACTCACGGGGATTAATGGTTGAAAATATCTCGGCTTCAGAAGATGACACTTGTCAGTTATGCTATGTAAAATGTAACGAAACTTTTTTTCTGCCGAGAGGGGACGCACAACTTTAATGACTCTTTTAAATGTGTGTTCCCTCTCTTTATTGTGACTATTATTACAAGAAAAAGTATAACTCCAAAATTATCACTTTGGTTATACGGCTTATACCGCATTTTCTTAAAATAGCGATACTGGATGAAATTTATTACTATTGGATATTTCTTAATCTGGATGTAATAAGTAACTTTGCATCAGAAACAAAGACAAGTTTACGCATCAATTGTTATGTCCGAACTTATCAATAACAATACAAATTTGATTATCGGTTCCTCTACGTGGTAGGCTATTTCCGCCAAGTTGCTTCCAATGAAATTGGTTAATTTGCTCCCGATGTTGTGATATGTCTTTTGGCGAGATGGATATGAGATTGTTGATGGCGGGAACGATTTGCATTCGTTTTCCAAAGTGGAAGGTACTGTAAAATTTTAGTAATTGCTAAATTGGCGGAATTATTCAATTCATATAGAGCGGCTGTTGATTTGTCTCCTCTCATTGAGTTATGTGAAAAGGAGGGTAAGACGGTCATATTTGAAAAGGATGAATATCTGCTTCATCAAGGTGAGGTGGAGAGATATCTCTATTTAATAATGTCAGGTTATTGCAGATATGTCGGTTTGAAATCCAACGGGGAGGAAGCTGTTGTCGGATTTGCGATGAAAGGAGAGTTTGTTACAGATTTTTGCAATGGTGTCCGTCGGTTGCCGTCGTGTGTGTCGACGATTGCATCAAGTAGGGTTGAGGCTTTACGGTTGCCGCTCGCATATGCCGTGAATGTTGTTTCGCGGGTGATGCCTCAATTTCTATATGAAGCTTCCGACTCGCTGTTTCGCACATGCTATACGCGTCTTGTTGAACTGCACGCTCTAACGCCTTCAGAGCGATATCAGAAATTTGTAGATTCTTATCCTGACATGGTTTCCTGTATAATGGTTAAAGAACTTGCTTCCTATCTTCAGATTACCCCTCAACACTTGCTTAGAATCAAAAAAGCTAACTAGACTCAGAGCAAAGATATTTGAATCGAACATATGTTCATCTCGTTTTGAAAATCTTTTGAGACCTTTGGGAAAAATTTAGAATGATATGAACATATTGATTATAGGCGGCACTTCGGGTATCGGTCATAGACTTTGGCGATATTATTCCTCTCAAGGTAATAAAGTCGCTGTCATGGGGCGTAGAAAGGAATTGTTGGATAAGATGCTTGAAACTTCTCCTGACTGTACAATAAGCAGTGTCTGTGATATTGCGGATGTTAATTGTTTCAGAGTCGAGTTTGACAAGATTTGTGAATCATATAATACACTTGATCTTGTGATTGTCTGCGCGTCGATAGGGGAGTTGAACCATGAACTTGATACTGATATAGAGCTTTCCACGATAAGAGTGAATGTGGATGGTTGGACTAATTGTGTTGACACGGTTTATAATAGATTTAGGCAACAGGGCTGCGGACATCTTGTGACTGTCACATCGGTCGGTGGGCTGCAATCGGCTCCGGATGCTCCTGCATATAGCGCGTCTAAAGCCTTTCAGATTAATTATACCAAGTCATTGCAGCGTAAAGCCAAACGTTCGGAAATAGTTATTACGGAAATTCGTCCCGGACTTGTCAATACTCGCATGGCTAAAGGCTCCGGCTTGTTTTGGGTCATGCCGGTAGATAAGATTGCGCATCTGATTGTCAAAGCAATAGAAAAGAAAAAGAAATGTGCGATTATAACCCGAAGATGGCGAATGATTAATTTTTTGCTCAAACATTTAATGTGATTTGTATTCTTGTTTTAATATAATAACCTCAGCACCGATTGGTGCTGAGGTTATTATGGATTTATATAGTCATTTGTCTAATAATATAGAGGAATGATTATATGTCGGTGTATTTTGAAGGGGTTGTATTGCTTTCATTTGTAAGCTTTGAAATTGAAAATGGGACGGATTATTGTGTTTATATTAACTGTGTCGTCGATGTTGGCGATGATTTCTGAAGCCGGTTTGTAGGCCATTGGCGATTCGTCGCGAGTGAAATCGGTGACTGATTCAGAGTAGATGCCCCGCATGGACTCCTCGAAATCTTCCATTGTGATTTTCTCATAAGCTTGCGTGCGGCTCAGTATTCGTCCCGCTCCGTGAGGCGCCGAGCAATTCCAGTCGGGATTTCCCTTGCCGGTGCATAGCAGAGAACCGTCACGCATATTCAGCGGTATGATGCAGCGTTCTCCTTCGGCGGCCGAGATAGAACCTTTTCGGATGATATTGTCGTCAGAAATATAGTTATGAACTGATTCGAATTCGTCCAATACAGTTACATCAGGGAAGAATCGCAATAGCAGAAGCGATATGAGCCGGCGATTGAACACTGCCCAGCGTTGGCAGAGGCGCATGTCGTGTAGATAATGCTCACGGGCTTCGCCTTCAACATAACAGAGTGCGGGTGGCAGCGACGGGTCAGCCTCCTGATGTTCCATACGCATCTTCTTTATAACATTTTGTAATTCAGAGCGTCGCCCGGCAATCTTATACTCCTCGATTGTACGTCTGACGGTTTCTTCAAATTCATCAGCTCCGTCGGTCAAGTGTTTTACCGCCTTTGTTTGGTATATATCGGCGACTTGTTTTCCCAGATTTCTCGAACCTGTGTGAATCACAAGATAGACGTTGTCGTCATCATCTTTGTCAAGCTCGATAAAGTGATTGCCCCCTCCGAGTGAACCGATGGCCTTATTGATGCGGCTTGAGTCTTTAATCTCGCGATAACAATAAAGTTCGGTTACGAGCCGTTTGGCCTCGCGATATATATCCATTTCCTCACCTACGAGAGTCTTGAAGCCGAAGCGGTCTTCGCGAACAATCATACCCGAAGGCACATTGGCGCGGATATGCTCATGAAAAGTATGGAAGTCAATATCCGTGAGCTTGCCGAGATTTAGTATCCGCATGCCACAACCGATGTCTACTCCTACGATATTTGGGATAACCTTGTCGCCAAGGTTGCTTGTGAAACCGATGACGCATCCCGTGCCGGCATGAACGTCGGGCATTATACGTATTTTCTTATCGGCGAATACGTCGATTGAAAGCAGTTCTTTTATTTGCGCCAAGGCATTCTCCTCGATGTTGTCGGTGAAAATTTTCACGTCATATCCTTCTATCGTCTTCATAATTTTGTTTGTTGGTTATTCTGACGACAAAGTTAAACAGCCCCTGCGCAATCATTTTGCGCACTTGTAATTAATTTCAAATTTTTTCGTTAACAGTGAAATTATTTCAACGATGGCACATTATATTATGTATAATAATCTCGGAATGGTATTTCCGATGTGTCTTGTGTGTCAGTGTATATGCTTGTTATAACTCATTGATAATGATTGGCGGCTTTGCGGACGCTTTCGGCAACACGGGCACGGAACTCCGGGGGAGCTATTACTTCGGCATGGCCTCCATAACCGAGGATCAGGCGTTCCAGTTCGTTGTTTATTATGACTTTGAGCGATAGTTGTATGCTGCCGTCACTGAAACGTTGCTCCACCTTCTGTGATTTGTGAAATGGCTTTGACTCGACATATGGCGCCTGCTGGCGGTCAATCTTGATGACAACTCTACGCGCTTTGTCGCCTATTTGCCTGGTTACGCCGATTGTGTCGTCAAAGAAATGCTCCGGGTCGAAATCGACACATTTTTTGAATGGATGTTCCTTGTCCAATGTTACAGAATGTATGCGGTCGAGGGCGAAGATATTGACTTGCGGCGATCTGTTGGTAGCTTTCTCACAGATAAGAAACCAGCGGTTGCGATATTCTTTCAATAAGTAAGGATATACTGTCAGAGCTTCTGACTGACGAGCTTTGAATGACTGATATTCGATGATAACAGTCTGGTGTTTCCTCACGGCATCGTAGATTTGGCCAATGAATTGCGCACCGGTGTAGCCGGGAACCGATTCAATATCCATCGCTGGCACGGATGAACCGGTGTTCCGTGAAATCTGCTCGTTTAGTTTGCTGATTATATCAATAGATGATGCGAGCTGCGGAAACCCTTGAAGCTGTCGCAGGATGTCAAGCGCCGAGTTCAGCGCGTCGAGCCCCTCTTTATTAAGCGGCAGATGCGTAATGCTGAAGTTCGGGTCTTCATATTCGTAGTATTTATTGTCGCGCACTACAATCGGAGCGTTGTAGCCGAGCCGGTCGCTTCGCATCAGCGCCAGATCGTTCTGAATCGTGCGACGGCTCACTGGATTGATACGTCCCTCGTACTCCGCAAGCGCGTCAGAACAGGCATCGATCAGATTATTGAGTGTCCACCTGCGATAATGGTTTTGCAAGCAGCGGTCAATAGTGGAAATACGTATAAGTGCGGCACGATTTAGAGGCATGACAATAAAATTTCTAACAAAAATAATCAAATTATTATAGCTGCGCAAATCAGTTGCACACCGGTGATTTTACTTTGTGCCATAAATTTAAGACTATATGATAATAAATGGTAAGTCGACATCGGCTGAGATATTCACCGATAATATAGAGAAAAGCGCATTGGAGTGGGTGACAACACTCTGTGACCATCCGGCAATGGAGGGTGTGCCTGTCGTGCAGATGCCCGATGTGCATGCCGGCAGTTCATGTAATGTCGGATTGGCATATCCGGTAGGGATATATGTGAATCCCGATCATATCGGCACTGATATTGGCTGTGCGATATCCATGCACAAGTTGTCGGAAAAGATCAATCATGAAGATTTTGCGTTGCTTGACCATCGCGTCCGTGAAGTAATCCCGACAGGCATCAGACTCTGTGACAAAAACTCGCTTAACGAAAAGGAGCTGTTTCGATTTCTGAATTCTCACTATCAGAAAGCTCGATCCGCTGCTCCCGACCTTATAAATGAGATTTCGCGTATAGACGGCCGCTTTATTGCCGACTTCTGCAGGCGAATAAAACTTCAGGAAGGAATCTTCTACAAAAGTCTCGGCACTCTTGGAGGCGGCAATCATTTCATCGAATATGGTGAAAGTGAAAACACGGGAGAGGAGTGGTTGACAATCCATTGCGGTTCCCGGAATCTTGGGGTTAAGGTAGCAGACCATTGGCGTCGCATAGCTCAAAATCCCAAGCGGGTCAATTTCGTAGGTTTTCTGTGGGGTGATGCGTTGTGCGGCTATTTGTCTGACATGATAATCGCTCAGGCATATGCATTATATAATCATAATGTCATACGAGACCGTATCTTTGCGATACTTAAAAAGCTATGCAAAGCAAAATGTTGCGAGTCTATATTCACTGCGCATAACTATATATCAGTGACTGATGATGTGCCTGTTTTGCGTAAAGGAGCCATAGACGCTTCCGACGGACGAAAAATTGTCATCCCGTTCAATATGCGTGACGGCATTGCAATCTGCATAGGCAAGGGGAACGAGCAGTGGCTTTGGACAGCTCCGCATGGAGCCGGACGTATAATGAGTCGCGCACAGGCTAAAAAGCAGATTGCCCTTACGGATTTTGAAGAAACAATGTCAGGCATATTCTCGACATCGGTATGTGAAGGCACTCTTGATGAATCGCCGATGGCTTATAAGGCTACTGGTGAAATCCTCGAACTGATAAAACCGACAGTGGAAATAATCACAATGGTAAGACCTAAACTTAATATAAAAGACAACGGACAATGAAGAAATATATTCAGTTCACAGCCGGGCGTGGCCCGGTAGAATGCGTGCGTGCCGTGACCCTTGTTGTCAGACAATTCCATGATTACTGTGTGGCGCATGGATATCTTGACATGCTCTCTCTGGAGATGGTTGATTCCGAACCTCACAATATTTATGAAGATTGCTATATGTCGATTACATTCTCAATGGCAGGCAAAGAAATATCCGATGATATACTGCGTGATTGGCAGGGTACCGTACAATGGGTTGCGACCAAAAATCCATATAGACCTAACCATAGACGAAAAAACTGGTTTGTCGGAGTTAATTTTTTCGATGAGGTAGAGCTTCCTGATATAAACGAAGCGGATATCGAATATGAAACCTGTCGTTCCGGCGGTAAAGGAGGACAAAATGTCAACAAAGTGGAGACTGCCGTCCGAGCCACTCATATTCCGACAGGTATATCGGTAAGATGTTCTGACGAGCGGTCGCAATTGCAAAACAAAGCTCTTGCCAGAGAGAGAATCCTATTGAAGTTCCGTAAACAAAACGACAAATCTATAGCCGCTTCCCGATTTCGTCAGTGGAGCTGTCATGATTCAATGGAAAGAGGAAATCCAATCAGAACATTCAAAGGATCATTATAATGATATGCCTTTGAAGCTAAAAATGACAGCCACTTAACGCATACTGTTAAATGGCTGTCATTGTATAGGGTGTTTATCCGTTGAATGGAGAATTAGAATTTATTGATTGTCATGCGGATATCGGTCAGGTGATTGAGTAGGGTCGGGAGCAATGAGAGTTTGAGCATATTTGCTCCATCGCTTTTTGCTACCGATGGGTCGGGATGTGTCTCGATGAAAAGTCCGTCGACTCCGACAGCTATGCCTGCACGGGCCATGGTCTCAATAAGGTCGGGTCGTCCACCTGTCACTCCTGCTGCCTGATTGGGTTGTTGAAGCGAATGGGTGGCGTCAAGAATTACCGGAACGTTGAATTTTTGCATGGTAGGAATTCCTCGATAGTCAACAATGAGATCTTGATAACCGAATGTCGTGCCGCGCTCTGTTATTGCAACCTGCGGGTTCCCCGCATCGATTACTTTCTGCACGGCATGTTTCATCGCCTCGGGAGAAAGGAATTGTCCTTTTTTGATGTTTACCATTTTCCCTGTTTTTGCCGCTGCAACGAGAAGGTCGGTCTGACGGCATAAAAATGCCGGAATCTGGAGAATGTCGACATATTCCGCCGCAATGGCAGCCTCCTGTTCGGTGTGTATATCGGTAACTACGGGAATATTGAAAGTTTCATGGACTTTTCTAAGTATCTTCAGCGCCTTTTCATCGCCGATGCCGGTGAATGAGTCTATTCTTGAACGGTTGGCTTTTCGGTATGAGCCTTTGAATACATAGGGTATATCGAGTTTGGCTGTAGTCTCACATATAAATTCAGCTATTTCGAGAGCCATTTTTTCTCCTTCTATCACACAAGGCCCCGCAAACAGGAAGAAATTATTGGTAGAGGATGAATTCAGATAGTTAAGCATATATGTATTAAGAATATAATTGATTCAATACGTGTATAGTGTCACATGCTGCAAGAGCCGCAGTCTCTGTACGCAGACGGTTGTCGCCAAGGGTGACAGGTTTCATTCCGGAGTCAATGGCTGTCTTGATTTCGTCAATATCGAAATCGCCTTCAGGACCTATGAGTATAGAAACGCTTCTGCTGCCCTTATATTCCTTGGCCAGTGACAGGCGTGGAATGGCAGGGTCGCAATAGGCGATGAATCTGGCCTCCGACTCGTCTGTTTTTATAAATTCATAAAAAGGAGTCATCGGGGATATTACGGGCAGAGTGGCTTTAAGCGACTGCTTCATGGCCGATATAGCGATACGCTGCAGACGTTCGACTTTTAAATCTTTGCGTTCGGAATGCCTGCAAAGAATCGGCACAAATCGGTTTACGCCGATTTCAGTGAGCTTTTCAACAAGCCATTCCATGCGATCAAGATTTTTAGTCGGGGCCACCGCTATTGTAATAAATGTGTTCCATGCCGGTATTACTTCAACTCTATCGACTATTTCTACCTCCATTTTCCGAGGATTGTCGTTAATTATACGGCATTGATAACGATAACCTTTTCCATCGATAACTTCAATGATGTCGCCGCATCGGTGTCGAAGAACTTTCCGGCAATGTTTCGCTTCATCTTCAGGTAGTGACAGAGTCTCTTGAAGCTCGGGGGCATAGAACTGAATCATTACTTTCCAGGGTTATGTTTGTACTTAAACAATATATTGAACAAAATAGCCACAACCAAAGCGTAGGCTGAAAATATCAACCAAGGCGCCGACCAGTCGCCAACCATGTAAACATTGCCATCGACAGTTGTCGGGGTTATGAATTTGTTGACTACAATACCTGCAACTATCATTCCGAACGAGGCTCCGAGACCATTGGTCATAAGCATAAACAATCCTTGTGCCGACGCTTTAATATTATTGTTGGTTTCCTGTTCGACAAACAACGCTCCCGAAACATTGAAAAAGTCGAAAGCAACTCCATAGACAATCATTGACAGGATGAGCATCCATAGCCCTGAGCCCGGATTTCCGATGCCAAAGAATCCAAAACGTAATACCCATGCTATCATTGCGATAGTGATTACGCGTTTGATACCGAATCGCTTAAGGAAAAAAGGAATCAGCAAAATGCACAATGCTTCGGAAATCTGAGAGATAGATGTGAGAAGAGTCGCGTTGTTGGCTCCGAAGGTATTCGCGAACTCCGGATTAGCTTTAAAACTTGAGATGAAAGGAGTCGCATATCCGTTGGTGATCTGCAACGCTACTCCGAGAAGCATCGAGAAAATGAAGAAAATCATCATTCGACGATCCTTGAATAGCTTGAACGCGTCAAGACCGAGAATAGAAAGAACTCCCTTGTCTGCATCTTTTTTGCCTGCATTGGGAATATCCGGCAACATAAAACTATAAATTCCAAGAATAACACCGAGAATAGCACTTACAAGCAATTGCATGTCGGTATATTGAAATCGGAATCCTGAGTTGGGATTGGTGTCAGAGATTGTAAATCCAAACTCGCCATTATTATAGTAAAAGCAGTTTACAAACCACATTGCCACGATAAATCCTACAGTTCCCAACACGCGGATGGGAGGGAAATCCTTTACAGTATCGTAATTGCGATTTTTGAGAATCGAAAATGAAACTGAATTGGAAAGGGCTATTGTCGGCATATAAAAAGCCACGCTACATGTAAAAAGAGTGAAAAACGGAGTAAATTCAAGGGTAGGGTGAGCCTGCGCATAAGACCATGCCGCAAACATAAACGCCGCCGCTATTAGATGGCATATTCCTAAAAGCCGTTGCGCATGAATCCAACGGTCGGCAATTATGCCCATTATCGCCGGCATAAATATTGACACGAATCCTCCTACTGCATAAAACCATGATATTTCAGATCCAAGTCCTGCCGAACCAAGGAACTGTCCTAAACATATGAGGTAGCTGCCCCATACGGCAAATTGCATAAAACTCAGAAATGAAAGTCTTATTTTGGTATTATCCATTTTTATTTACGGTATTATAAGGTTATTAATTGTCTTGTTCTTCAATCTCTTTTTTAAGGGAGTCAATCTGGAATGATATTTTAGCGGCATCCTCATATCTTTCATCTGCGATGCATTCTTTCAATTTCTCCTCCAGCCCATGAAGTTTTTTTATTTTGGATTCAACGTCTTCAAGTTGGGGCTCGACATCTTCTTCCGTGCCTGCTGTATCTACTTCTTCCATAATGAATCCTGTGTCTTCAAGAATCTCTTGAGTGGTAAATATCGGGGCTTTAGCCCGGAGGGCGATTCCTATGGCGTCAGATGTGCGGCCATCAAGTACCACAGTCCTCTCTCCGTCAGTAAAGGTAAGTTCCGAGTAGAAAATGCCATCCTCAAACTTGTAGATAAATATATTGTCAAGTTTTACTCCAAAGGCGTGGGCGAAACTGACAAAAAGGTCATGGGTCATAGGTCGTGGCGGAATGATTTTTTCAAGTCTTATTGCGATTGATTGAGCTTCCGCTCCTCCGATTACTATGGGAATTCGATAAGGGCCGTCGACCTCTCCCAATATAAGCGCATAGGCTCCGGACTGTATCTGACTATAGGAGATGCCTATCACATTAAGTTGTATTCTTTTGTTTTCTGACATGGCCTAAATTATTATATTTCTTCCGGTAATAATGCCGCTACCAAAACAAAGGTGAGCTTTTTCGTCGTATATTACGGCAAATTGACCAGGCGCTATACCCTGAACCTTGCTTTCCGATTCAATCACGTATTCGTTGTCATTCAGCCTGATGAGATTGGCTGACAAAAATTGGGGCATATGTCGGTTTTTGAATGTTATTTTTGTTTTTGTGACGCTGTCATCCCATGGGCATCCTGAGATGAAATGCATTTCATCGAGATGTATTGTGTTGCCATATTGTTTCTCGGTATCATATCCTTGGCTTACATAAATCACATTGTCATGTACATTCTTTTTGACTACATACCATGGGCCTCCGCTTAGGCCAAGTCCTTTACGCTGGCCAATTGTGTGAAACCAGAATCCATTATGTTCACCAAGTTTTTTCCCTGTTTCAATCTCTATTATCGCCCCTTTTTTTACGCCGAGATGGCGTTTGATAAAATCATTATAATTGATTTTTCCGAGGAAACATATGCCTTGACTGTCTTTACGGAATGCGTTGGGCATCTTCACGTCAATTGCGATTTCTCTGACCTTGGCCTTTGGAAGCGAGCCTATGGGAAACATCAGATGAGACAGCTGGTCATAGCTGATGCGTGCGAGAAAATCAGTCTGGTCTTTGACCGGGTCAACGGCTGTCGAAAGGTATATCCGGCCATCGACAGTATCGGTTGACGCATAATGGCCGGTGGCTGTTTTTTCAAATTCATGACCCCAGCGTTGTTCAAAATATCCGAACTTAATCATTTTGTTGCACATGATGTCAGGGTTAGGAGTCAATCCTTCCCTTACAGTGTGGAGAGCATATTCCATCACGTTATCCCAATATTCCTGATGCAATGAGACAACATCAAACGGACATCCGTATTTTTTTGCAATGAACTGACACATTTCTATATCTTCGTCAGCCGAGCAATCTCCCTCATCGGTATCAAGTCCTATACGTATGTAGAACAGATGAAGATCATGTCCTTCTTCTTTCAGTTTATGCACAACAACTGCGCTATCGACACCTCCTGATATAAGTACAGCTATTTTCATTAAAAGATAAATCTATATTTCCTCCATTTCCTCGCTCTCGTCCTTGCCTCGACGCGATATAATGAAGAGTGATATAAAGTAGTCTAAAGATATTTTTCCGGGACCCGCAATCAATATATAGATGAATATTCCGATAAACATGACTGGGAGATATCCGGGTTGCATGCTTGAAATCAAATAGGGCATCGTATCGGGATAAATCGTATGTAGGATGTGATGCTCCGCGCAAAGCATAGCGACAATTGCGGGAATTACGGCCAGGCGGGTAAGAAATCCGACCATAATCATGATAGACGTAATCATTTCCACACATATCATCAATACTAGGGATGTGCTCCCGTCAAATCCCATGACTGACGGAAAAGTCGACGCCAAAGCCGTGAAATTTACGAGATGCCTGATACCGAATTGCAGGAACATTATGCCTACGAAAAGTCTAATAAACAATCGGGCAAGATTGCTATAAGTGTATCCTGTGCATTTCAGGAATAAATTTTCAAAAAAAAGTTTCATCTCAATTATTTTTATAGAGTACGTTGGCGATTTGCAGGACTCCGTCAATCGACATGTTGTTCGCAATGATTTTATTGTCTTTATCAAGCAGGTATATCGCCGGTAAGATTCTTAGGTCGATAGCGTTCTTTACATCTTCTGAAACTCCGGCCTCCCATTCGTATGGAAAATCGCTGACCGAGTTTTTCCATTCTTCAGTCTCCGGACCGACCATAATATCGATAATTTTCAGCTTCCCGGATTTCGAGAGATTTCCCACTGCTACGTCGGCTTTCAAGCGCAGATGGTTCAATGACACATCGGGATCATCGGGCAAATAGAAATACAGTAATTTGTATTCTCCCGGTTGCTCCTGTACCTCATGATTCGCGCGATAGCGTGTGGTGTATCGTATGGGGAGTATTGCGGAGCCCACCTGAGAGCTGTTGATCATCTTGACCTGGCCAAGATATTTTTCTTTTTCTTTCTGATTGACTTTCTTGTTTGTGAATAAAGCCCGTGTGAATATGAGATATGGTTCGTTTGCCACAATTGAGGGATTTGGCCCGAACA
>CAZYXN010000043.1:0-21390 GCA_964651105.1 uncultured Muribaculum sp.
TATTAAAGCTGTGTTGACGCAGCAATTCATATTGTCAATGTCATGGCGCAAAACCAAATGATTGACACCTGATTTGAGCCGGATATGAATCATGTTGCTGAAACCGGATTCCTCCCATGTGCCGCGTTGGGGCATAACTATTGGGCCGGCCTCGGCTCCGTCGATATAAAGCATTCTTATGGCGCATTTGTCGCCGTCGGTCACCAGGCCGCTTCCGTTGGCGTAGGACACATCAAACAGATAGTCGCCTCCGTCGTTGACATATACGTTGAAATAGAGTGCCGTGTTATAATCGGAGGTAGACTCTACAAATCGTGACGCTCTCTTGCGGTCGTTTATGAGGGCGGTTCCTGTTTTGCTCATCTTGGATGATGGAATTATGGTGACAGCGTCAGGAGATATATGCTCATGCGGCTTGTTCATGAACCCGGAATACAACTTGTCGCTGACGGGAACTATTTCCATTGTTGAATATCCTTCAGGAGGATTGAAAGATACGGTATCAGTAGAGATTTCTTCGATGAAACTACCGTTTAGAAAGGTCATGTAAGTTATGCCTTCAGTATGGTTTTTAATGATGCCGTTGACGGACGAATCCCATTGTATCACAGGCATTGGCGGCATATGTCGCTGCGTGGAATTATTTATGCATGATTGTCCCGGGGGACGGTTGTCCATGGTTATTTCGATGGTGACTTTCCCGGTGACGGTGTCAGGCAGGTAATAGTCCGACTGAGGAACGCCATTGACGGTGAATGTCTTGACGCTTTCTCCGGTTCCGTACAGTTTTACGGTGATATCAGCATTCCTGTATTTGAATCCAGACAGCGTTTTTTCACCGGGAAGCGAGTTGGGCACGATAGGGTTGAACCTGATGGCATGGGCTGTAAAATCCATGCCCATGATGACTCTATGGATTGTAGCGGCCATGCCGGCATTGCTCCATGACAAATCGGACGGCAATGTGTCCTTGTTTCCTGTTAGTTTGAAATGGGGATTGTTTGCGGCTGCATAGATGGCTCCTCCACGCAGCATAGTCGCAATGCCTTTTTCCACGGCATGAATGTTTCGTGCTTTTGCTGATGCGATGTTCCAGAAAGCCTGTGTCACAGGGTTCCAATTGTTGCATCTTGCAGAGTCGCAAGGCAGAGGGAAGACCGGAGAGATGCCGTAGGCGGCATAAGGAGTGTTGGATATTATCGATTTTGCCATCTCCGGATTGGCGATGTCGAAAATTATTGCCAGCGCTTGTCCTAAATTATCATTTGCCTGTGATAGGACAGGATAGAAGCCTCCATATAAATATTGTCCGTAGAAACTCGATTTCGGTATCCATAAATTGGTGTTCAGAGAATTGGCAATCTCTTTGTCGATGCCAATCCACATGGGCGTGAAGTTTTCATCTCCGATTTCATTCCATATGGAGTCGCGCGCATTAAAAGCTTTGGCAAACATTACGTTTGTCCCGAGGCTCATGGATTCGTATATGTCGACAGGTTGCATCCAGGATGGATATCCCGACGGGCCGGTTTCAGTATGGGTCATTTCGCCGTGCATGAGCTTGTATCTGTCATCCCATACCGCTCTCATGTCGCAATTAAGCGTATTCTCGATTGCATGGAGCGCGCGGGGGAGTATTGTTTTGTCGCCTGTCGCTTTATATATTTCCCATATAGCCATGGCCCATGCCACTCTGTCGGTGGTGACTGGCCAAGAGCCTCCTGTGCCGTCTTTTTGTAATATTATGTAGCCGTGATGGGTGTCTTTAAGCTGATTTTCAAGTTGAGTCAGGGCTTTGACAGGGACGATTGAAGCCAGGGAAAGATAGGTGGCGTATGCGATGTCGTGAAACTGTTCGGTTGCCGATATTTCCTGAATTGCCATTGCGTAAAGCTCGTCAATCAGCGGCTGGTCGGAGTGATATTGGGGAAGGGTGTCAGTTATCGGCCTTTTCTCAAAGGCACAATCTATTTTCACGACTAAATCTCCTTGAACCACGCTGTCTGTGTATACGGAAAACTCATCCGACGAATATATGGCTCCGACAGACTTAGGAGTGTCTTTAGTGCATGATATAAATGTGGAAATGGCTATGATAAAGCACACGAAATCCAATTTCATTTCTGCGGTCAGCTGTTAACAGGTCACGAATATACTACTTTTAATGCTAAAAACGGATAGAATCTTGCGGAAAATTGTTAATTTTGTATTCTTAATTAACGCTTGAAACAAAATGAACGCGATGAACCCAAGCATGTGGCAAGGCGTTATGACTCAAAGTTAATCTTCATAATTATGGCAGAATCCAATTTCATAGACTATGTAAAAATATTGTGCCGTTCGGGAAAAGGGGGCGCCGGGTCGCGGCATTTTTATCGTGCCAAATACATTCCGAAAGGAGGGCCTGACGGCGGCGACGGCGGCCGTGGAGGCCATATCATCCTTAAAGGCAATAAAAATATGTGGACTCTTCTGCCATTGAAGTACCAGCGACATGTGTTTGCCGGTGACGGTCAGAGCGGTTCCGGTAACCGTAGTTTTGGAAAGGATGGTGAAGACAAGATTATTGAGGTGCCTTGCGGAACAGTAGTTTTTGATGCCGAAACTGGGGAATTCCTATGTGAAGTGACTCAAGACGGAGAAGAAGTGAAATTGCTTCGCGGCGGTCGCGGCGGTCTTGGCAACTGGCACTTCAAAAGCGCTACCAACCGCACTCCGCGTTATGCCCAGCCGGGTGAGCCGGCAATAGAAAAGTCGGTCATTCTGGAACTTAAGCTTCTTGCTGATGTCGGTTTGGTCGGATTTCCAAATGCCGGTAAGTCGACATTGCTTTCTTCAATTTCGGCAGCTCGTCCTAAAATTGCCGATTATCCTTTTACCACTATGGAGCCGCAGCTCGGCATTGTCAGCTATCGCGACAATCGGTCGTTTGTCATGGCTGATATCCCCGGTATAATCGAGGGCGCAAGCGAGGGGAAGGGTTTGGGACTTCGGTTTTTGCGCCATATAGAGCGTAACGCGGTGCTTCTGTTTATGGTTCCTGCCGATGCGGCTGATATCCGTAAGGAATATGAGATATTGCTTAATGAACTCACCAAGTTCAATCCTGAACTTGTGGATAAACAGCGGGTGCTTGCCGTAAGTAAAAGTGATATGCTTGACGATGAGCTTATGGCTGAGATTGAGAAAGAACTTCCTGAAGGGGTGCCGCATGTGTTCATTTCCGCCGTGTCAGGATTCGGTATTACCGAACTGAAGGATTTGTTATGGAAAGCTATCAACGATGAGGCTAACCGTACAGAACCCATGTCGATCACTCACCGCCGTTTAGACGGTCATCATCGTGTGCGTGAGGAAGACGAGTTCATATTTGAGAATCCTGCGATGCCCGAACCTACTGAAGAGGAATTGGCTGAAGAGGCTGATTGGGATGAGACTGACTGGGACGACAGTGATTGGGAATATCTTGGCGATGACCCCAAAGTGGATTGAACCTATAAAACTTGACACTTCCGTACGGGCCTATGTGACAGCTCGTGGGGACGTTGGCGATTCGCCTTACAGCGGATTTAATCCGTGTCATTACACCGGCGATTCTCCTGAGCATGTGGAATGCTGTCGCAAAAAGCTTGCTGACTATCTGGGTGTGTCGGCTGATGCGATTGTGTTGCCCCGACAGACTCATTCCTCCAGGTGTAAAATTATTGAGCGGATTCCTGTCGTTGCCGACGACATTTATGGAGTGGATGCCGTTGTTACGCGCTTGCACGGTGTTGCGATAGGGGTGTCGACTGCCGATTGTGTGCCAATACTGCTTGTTGATTCGGAAGCCGGAGTTATCGGCGCGGTTCATGCCGGTTGGCGCGGCGCGGCAGGAGGTGTCGTGGAGAATGCCATTGCGGCGATGATCTCAATCGGAGCTGTCCCGGAACGGATTAAAGCGGCGATGGGGCCATGTATATGTGTCGATTGTTTTGAAGTTGGCGAAGAAGTGGCGGAGCAGTTCCCGGAATCATGTGTGATGAGAGGTTTTCCCAAGCCGCATGTAGACTTGTCCGGATATGTTGCGGGCGTTTTGACTAAATGCGGTGTAATGAAGGAAAATATTTCAATGCCTGGCAAATGTACCCGTTGTTTTTCTGACTGTTATTTTTCGGCACGGGCTCTTGGAGTGAATTCAGGACGCAACTTCACGTTCATAATATTGTAGAAATGGGTGCTATGAGATATTTGGAAATAGCCGGATTATCAGTCTTGATGGTAATGGCGATTGGTTTGTCGGGCTGCCACAGTGACAGGATGGAAAATGAAAATGCGGATACTGATGTTTCCGTTGCTCCGGTTCATGAAAAGTTGGCTAAGACAATTGTTAAGAATAACGATTTTATTGATGTGGATGTGGCTGCGGTTGTCAAGGCATTGCAAGATCAATCCTTGAAAAAGCGTTCTTCCATGCTGTCTGATGAATATGAAGTGAGTTCAGCCAAATTACGCGCTGCGATTTATCGTTTCTATTCGCGAGTGAAAATTGAGGATAGTCAATATGTCACCGACTTGCATTCTCCTGATGAAATAAATGTATCCGAGCGGGTTTATAAAGCTCTCATTAATAATCTTAATGAGATGAATGAATTTTTAGCGAAGATTAAGGCTGAAGGCTCGGAAGTTTATGTTCCGGAGATTACAGAAGAATATCTGCAATCGCTTCTTGAATAGTCGCTTGCGATTTAGATAGCCCTTACTTTCCTCGAGAACACTTTGTGTTGGACTATGAAGTAGGCGGTCATGACAGCTATACCGGTAAATAGCCATGAGATAGGGTAGATATAAAGCAGTTTGGCGAAGTCGAAAGAGCGTGCCGTCGCAATATAAACCCAGCCAAGCCTTAAAACGCATGTACCGAAAATGGTAATGAGCGTAGGTGTCATTGAATACCCCAGTCCTCGCATACATGCGCCGCTGATTTCATAGGTTGAAGCTATCCACTGGAAAAGCAATACGCATTCAAATCTTATTATGGCATAATGCAGCACATTAGGATCGGTAGTGAAAACGCTAAGGAAAAAATCTTTCTGCCACACGATGAGGCCGTTCATCATTCCGGCTCCTGCCATGCTTGAACACAGGCACAGCCAAAAGACTCTTTTGCACCGGTCATATTGTCCGGCTCCGTAATTCTGGCTTAAAAATGCTACGGCCGCCTGGCAGAAAGCGCTTATAATATAGTAGCAGTATACTTCATAGGTCAAGGCTGCAGCCGAGCCTGCCACTGCGTCGGAGCCGAATTTATTGATGGAGCTTTGTATGAAAATATTGGCGAAAGAGAATACCATACCTTGAATTCCCGCAGGAACGCCTATCTGAAGTATTTTTTTTAATTCGTTGCGGTTTATTGCGATGCGTTTTATATTAAGTCGGTACGGTTCGGGTTCACGTGTAAGCCAATAAATCATCAGAAATGCGTTTACGGCATTGGAGATGACGGTTGCCAACGCCACTCCGTCGACATCCATCCCGAAAAATTTTACAAATATTAGATCAAGGACAATGTTGAGGAAGCTTGCTATCGCGAGACTGTAGAACGGACGCTTGGTGTCGCCCATACTGCGCATGATGGCCGATGCGAAGTTGTAAATCATCATAAACGGCATTCCGCAGAAGTAGACTTTCAGATAAACTGTGGCGAGGTCGATCACATCGTCGGGGACGCTCATCAATACGAGAATAGGCTTTGCAAATATTTCTCCAATAAACAAAAGAATAATTCCGCTCGCCAGCGCTACGAAAGACACTGTCGATATCGCTCTTTTTATGCCTTCGGCATTGCGTTGGCCGATATAGTTGGCTATTACGATATTGGCGCCAATAGAGATTCCTAAAAACAAGCTTACCATTATGCTTATAAGGGCGCCGTTGCTCCCTACGGCGGCCATTGCCTTGCTTGTCGCGAACCGTCCTACAATTCCGACATCGACCGCATTGAATGACTGTTGCAAAATCCCGCTTGCGAGCAGTGGAATGGCGAAAACTATTATTTTCCGGAATAGCGGCCCGTTAAGCATATCCATCCCGGGCGATTTCTGTATGCTGCTGTCCATTATGCTTATTGTGCCTGTATTGGCTTTTGTTTTGCAAAGGTCGGCATTTTATTCTAAAAATTCATTCATATTATCAAAAATATGAAGCCGGATGAAACTTGTGACTTAAATTTGCGACCAATAGACAAAAGAAGTTTGATATGGGCCAACTTGAAGATAAGGAGGTGGAATTCACTGAAGTTGTTGACCGCTATAGCCAGGTCATTGCGAAAGTGTGTTATTTTTATGCTGAAGACATGGATGACTTTAATGACCTTCGGCAGGAATCGTTGATTAATTTGTGGAGAGGTTACGATTCTTTCCGTGGGTCGGCGCAATTGTCGACGTGGATTTACAGAGTATGTCTTAACAGTTGCGTGTCGTTTTTTCGTAAGAACCGTAGGAATCGCGGTTCACTGTCTATCGATAACCTGCCTGATCTTATGGCTCCGGATGCCGGTAAAGCCGAATTGATGAGGCAGATGTATGCATTGATCAACAGGCTTGAGAAATCGGAAAAGGCCATAGTGTTGCTTTGGCTTGACGGAAAGCAATATGAAGAGATTGCCGATATCATGGGAATACCGAGAAATACGGTAGCTTCAAGATTGCGTCGGACAAAAGAAAAACTGGTTAAATATTCTAATGAATGAACAGTATGACACCTGAAGAACTTGAGAAAAAATGGAAAGAGCTTGAACTTCGAGTTAATTTCCTCGAAGAGACCCGCAACGAGACAATCGATTCTCTGAAAAGGAATAAATTAAAGTCAGCTCAACAGCAGCTTGCTTCTCAATATAAAAAGTTTTCAATCATTTCTCCCATGGTAGGAATCTGCGTGTCGTTTATGCAGTGGGGAATACTTTCCTGGCAATTGCTGTTGGGGTGTGCCGCTTTTTTTATTACAGCCGGGTTAATGGACGGATATCTCTATCACAGAATAAAAAATATCGATTTAAATACTGAAGGGGTGGAGATTGTCGCGGAGAAAGCCCGTCTTTATAAACGCCGCCATCATTGTTTTCAGATTATATTGATAGCTGCGGTAATCCCCATTTTTATCGGGCTGTTTATGTCGTATGTGAATGAATATTCACGTTGGGGCATGATTGTCGGTTTGATTTTTGGCGTGGGGGTAGGCCTGTCGCTTTATCTCAAAATGATGCGCAATTACAGGATCCTTATAAAATCGGACACTGAAAAATAGATTGTCGGCTTAATCTGTCTATCTTACAGACTATTTGCGGAATTGATGCAAAATAAGTAATTTTGCACCATGTTCGCAAAAAAGGACGATGACATAGTGAGGATCGACGTTGACTCGGTATTGAAAAGCCGTGCCGCAAAATACTATCGTTTCATTCCCAAGGGAATTGTTCGCTGGCTTGAAAATACTATATGCCAGGACGGACTTAACGGATTGTTGGAACGAAACAGAGGCAAGCGTGGTGTCGCGTTCTGTCATGCTGTCCTGAAAGACCTCGATGTCAAATATGATGTTAGCGGAGAGGGATTCCTGCCTAAGAACAGGCGTGTGATAATTGTTTCCAATCATCCTCTTGGAGCATTGGACGGGATAGCCATGATTGAATGGGCCGGAAAAGTTTACGGCAAGAATATTAAATTTGTTGTCAATGACCTCCTTATGAATGTAAAACCGCTGCAAGAGGTGTTTTTGCCGGTTAATAAACACGGCCGTCAGAAAAGAGAAGATTCGTCGGCGATAGATGAATATATGGCGGGCGATAATCCCATAATAATATTCCCCGCAGGTCTGGTCTCTCGCCGCCAACCGGATGGCATTCAGGACTTGAAATGGCAGAAAATGTTCATCAATAAGGCGGTTGAATATAAACGTGATATAATTCCCGTGTTTTTTGACGCTAAGAATTCATCCTTTTTTTATAACTTTGCGAAAATGCGAACGCTTGCCGGCTTGAAGTTTAATGTCGAGATGATTTATCTGCCTCGGGAAATTTTTAGAAGCCGTGGCGCGAAATTTCATATCAGGATAGGAGCCCCGATAAGTCACACGATATTTAAAGGCGGTTCCAAAGCTATGGAGGAGGCGCAGCGGGTGAAAAGCATTGTCTATAATTTAAAGAAAAGTTGAATACCAAGCGACCACTATGGAACAACCAATCATAGAACCGGTAGCGACCGATATATTATTGAGCGAGTTGACCCCTGACAAACTTCTTAGGGAGACTAACAAGGGCGGTAATCTTATATATATAACAGATGCCGTCGATTCTCCAAATGTGATGCGTGAAATCGGACGCTTGCGCGAAATCGCTTTCAGAGCTGCCGGCGGTGGCACCGGAAAAGAGTGTGATATTGACGAATTTGACCTCATGGAGCCGCCTTGCCGTCAATTGATAGTGTGGGATCCTGAGACCAAGGAGATTATCGGCGGATATCGTTTTATAATCGGTGAGGATGTGAAAATTCTTCCTGACGGTAGCCCGAGAATAGCTACCGGACACATGTTTAATTTTTCACATAAGTTTCTGACCGAATTGTTGCCTAACACGCTTGAACTGGGTCGTTCTTTTGTGAGACTTGAATATCAGTCGTCAAAAGCCGGAGCCAAGGCTCTCTTCGCGTTGGACAATCTTTGGGACGGTCTTGGCGCGTTGACGGTCGTATATCCTCAGGTTAAATATCTTTTTGGCAAAGTCACTATGTATCCCAATTATATACGCGAGTGCCGAAACATGATTTTATACTTTTTGAATAAACATTTTCCCGACCCGGATAAACTCGTCACTCCTATCGTGCCGTTACCGACGGGTATCGATGAAGAAGAGATGTCCCGTCTGTTTGTCGGTAATTCATTCAAGGAGGATTACAAGATTTTGAATAAGGCTATACGCGATCATGGGATTAATATTCCGCCGTTGGTGAACGCCTATATGAGTTTGTCGCCATCGATGAGAATGTTTGGAACCGCTATAAACTATGAATTTGGAGATGTGGAGGAGACCGGAATTTTCTTTGCCATATCTGATATTTTTGAGGAGAAGAAAGACCGCCATATAGGCACTTACCATGCCGTAAACACTCAGTCATGCTAAACAGGCTTTGGAGTGTTATTTTGATATCTTGTTTGGGATGTCTGCAATTGTCGGCTGAATTCCCGATTACTCTTGACGGTTCTGTCATAGCTAATGTCGGCTCGGGTGATTTCGCCCCTTTTTATATGATGTCCAATCGGTTTGGCATTTTGACTCAGCCTTACTCAGTTGTCGCCCGTATATCGGTCGACAAGAAAATGGATTTTAGCCGCAGGTTCAGTTTCGGTTTTGGCGCGGACTTTATAGGAGGCTATTCTTCATCATGCGGTTATGAGCGTTATTCATTGAAGAATAATGATTTTGAGATGATTCAGCGTCGTCCCGCCGCAGTGAGGGTGCAGCAGCTTTATGCTGAAATAAAGTACCGGTCGTTGTTTCTGACTGCAGGTGTAAAAGAGATAGGTTCGGCTATGCTCAATGATCGATTGTCAAGCGGCGATATCACATGGAGCGCTAATTCTCGTCCTGTTCCGGGTGTAAGAGCCGGTTTTCACGGATTTGAGGATATCCCTTTTACCAATGGATGGGTGCAGATAAACGGCGAGTTCTTCTATGGCCGTCCGAATGACAATCATTGGCTTGAAGACCACTATAATTATTATAATTATTACGTGACTGCCGGACGGTGGATAAACTATAAACGTGTGTATTTCCGCACTAATCCGGAAAAATTGGTTTCCGTGACTGTCGGGATGCAGGCCGCTGCTCAATTTGGCGGGACTCAATATGAATACAGTGCCGGCGAGCTTTTGGAAAAAAATAAGGCTCCTCTTGGACTTAAAGAGTTTGTTAATATGCTGATTCCACATCAGGGCGAAGGATTTTGGGAAGGAAATCATTTGGGCAGTTGGGATTTCAAGTCAACAATACAGATTGGCAATGGACATCAGATTAACGCTTATTTCCAATGGCCATGGGAGGATGGATCGGGAATTGGCAAAATGAACGGCTTTGACGGTCTGTGGGGTATTGAATACCGTAATTCGCGACGTGGAATAATCACCGGAGCTGTTGTTGAATATTTGGATTTCACTAATCAGTCGGGCCCGTTGCATTGGGATCCCGATGATTTTCCGGGTACGACCATAACTGATTGGGCGACAGGTTCAGATGATTATTATAATCATTATTTTTATAACGGATATGCCTGTTTCGGGCTTTCGCAGGGTTCGCCTTTCATGACATCCCCGATTTATAATCGTGACGGATATATGAGATTTGTCGACAATAAAGTGCGCGGATTTCATGTCGCTGTCGAAGGAGCTGTGTCCGGTAGGTTGAACTATCGGGCCATGTTCTCTTATCGTCAGGCATGGGGCTCCGGATATATTCCGCGTGTAAATAAAGCCCATGACACTTCGGCGATGATTGAAGGGGAATGGTATATGCCCTATGTCGACGGATTGTCATTGAAAGGAGCGGTAGCTGTCGACCGTGGCGATATATTCGGAAATAATTTTGGAGTCTCGTTAACATTTTCATATAGAGGAGAACTTGGGCTATGGAAACGATAAAACCGATCATATTGTTCCTTGTTGCCGGAATATCGGCAGTGTTCATCGGCTGTACTCATAACGATGGTGATATAGGGCCGTTTTTCGGAACATGGAAATTGGAATCTGTAACTATTGACGGAACTGAGGACTCGTCTTATCGTGAGCATAATATCTTCTGGCAGTTCCAATCATCGGTGTTCTGTATGCGCAGAGTTTATTCTAATCATAATCAGGAAAACTCATGGGCGACATGGTACGAAGCCGACGGATTTCTCTATGTAGATTATTCTCATTCTGATGACAGCGATAACGCAGGCAGATATACGCCGTTTGCCGAGATGCATTTTGAATCGGGATTGAACCGGCTTGAGATAAAGAGTCTTTCCAGGCGTAAGATGAGACTTGAAATGGTGTTACAGTCAGGAACGGTCTGCTGTTATACTCTCAAGAAATGGAAATAAGAGTGGCAGCTCTTGTTTTTGGATGCTTTTTAGCTTGTTTAGCTTCCGATAAATGTTTATTTTTGTAGTAAATTATAAGTTGAATGGAGGATTCGTTAAAGCTATCGATTGAGCAGAAATTGCAACAACGCCTTTCTCCGCTTCAGGTCAAGTTTGGTAAAATGCTTGAGATGAATGGCCCGGAAGTAGAGGATGAGGTGCGCCGCGCGCTTGACGATAATCCGGCGCTTGAAGTCGCTGAATCGTCAGACCCGCAAGATGAGCCCTTTAACGAGACAGCTGCAGAAATACAGAAAGCCGATTACCGTGACGAGGACGAAATTCCATTTTATCAGCCGCAGAATACACATGGAGACCGTTACGACAATCCGTTGGAGACAATGACTGCCGATACTTCCGCGACATTGTATGACTTGCTTTCCGAGCAGTTGGCCGGATATGACTTGTCGGAAAAACAACAGCTTATTGCCCGCTACATAATTGGTAATCTTGACGATAACGGTTATCTTACCCGTAGCGCGGCTTCGATGAGCTATGACATAGAGGAGCATACAGGCGAACATGTGAGTCAAGACGAAGTAAAGTCTATGATTGACATTGTACGCACGCTTGAGCCTGCGGGAATAGCTGCGGTGGATTTGCGTGAATGCCTCTTGCTTCAGTTGCATCGGAAGAAGACGAACCCTACTGTGATGATTGCCACCGAGATTGTAACTCATTATTTTGATTATTTCTCGCGTAAGCACTATGACCGGCTTGTGTCGGCTCTTGGCATTAGCGATGAAGAGCTTAAAGATGCCATCGGGCTTATCACGTCGCTTAATCCTAAGCCTGCCGGAACTCTTGGAGGAGATATTGCCGAAGATCGCACTCGTCATATTGTACCTGATTTTACTGTCGAGGTCGATGAAGATGTGGTAACCCTGACGCTGGTAAATAATATCCCTGAATTGCAGATTGAAAGCAGTTTTAGTGAGTCTGACATGCGGCAGGATGGTGATAGTGACGCCGGTATCTTTATAAAACAGAAACGGGATGAGGCTAATGACTTTATAAAAGTGTTGCGAATGCGTCAGGAGACATTGTATAATGTAATGATGGCGATAGTCCGGATTCAGCGTGACTTTTTTGTGAACGGCGATGATGAGACCATGATTCATCCGATGATTTTGAAAGATGTCGCGAAAATAACCGGATATGACCTGTCGGTTATTTCCAGAGCTGCAGCCGGCAAATATGTGGCGACATCTTATGGGGTGTATCCTTTGAAACATTTTTTTAACGAGCGGCCAAAGGATGACGAAGATACCTCGATGCATGAGTTTGTGGCGGTTATAAGGGAGATTATTGCCGGCGAGGATAAACGCAAACCGTTGAGTGATGAGGCTATCACGGCTCTGATCGCCGCACGTGGTTATGATATTGCCCGACGTACGGTGGCCAAATATAGGGAAAAACTTGGAATCCCTGTGGCCAGATTAAGAAAAGAGATATAAACAAATGAAACGCCGCTTCGTTTTAATATTGATATGAATAAGGCAGCAAACATATTTTCCTGGGTTTTGAGCCCGATATTAATTCCGACTTATAGTGTGATTCTGTCGCTATGGGCTACGGTATTGTCAGTGCTTCCGCTTGGCATAAGATGGAATGTAGTTTTAATGACCGCTCTGATAACTGCGTTTTTGCCGGCGCTTGCGATATTTTTATTATACAAGTTTAAGGCGATAAGCGATCCCGGGCTTAATAAACGCGGTGAGCGTTTTGTGCCTTATGGTGTGACATGCGTATGCTATCTTCTTGCGTCATGGTATCTGTTTCGTATCCATGCCCCTTACTGGATGGCGATGTTTATGGTGGCCGGAGCAGTTGCGGCATTAGTGTGTGTGACTGTAAATATCTGGTGGAAAATCAGTGCCCATATGGCTGCATTGGGCGGTCTTGTCGGTCTTATGCTCCGTATCATGAGTGACGGAGTGGGTATTGTTCCTATGTGGATTGTCATTTCTGTCGGCATACTTCTTTTAGGCATTCTCGGTTCGTCGCGTTTGCTTTTGGAGCGCCATACTTTCTGGCAAGTTATCGCCGGCACCGCTGTTGGCTTTGCATCGGTATATCTGCTTACAATAAATTGAATTAATTATAAATGAAACCAATCGTTAGCATTATCATGGGCAGCACATCCGACCTGCCCGTTATGGGCAAGGCTGCCCAGCTTCTTGATGATTTTGAAATTCCATTTGAAATCAATGCGTTGTCCGCTCACCGCACTCCTTCACAGGTTGAGGAATTTGCGAAAGGGGCTGCCTCTCGCGGACTCAAAGTGATTATCGCCGCTGCCGGTATGGCAGCAGCTTTGCCGGGTGTTATTGCCGCAAATACGACGTTGCCGGTAATCGGAGTGCCTATTGCGTCTACCTTGCAAGGTGTTGATGCGTTGCTGTCAATAGTGCAGATGCCTCCGGCCATTCCTGTTGCGACAGTCGGTATCAATGGAGGACTGAATGCGGCTATACTTGCCGTGGAGATGCTTGCTCTCGGTGATGAGAAGATTGCCGCCAAGCTTGCTGATTACAAAACATCGCTTGCCGGCAAAATCGTGAAGGCCAATGCCGAGCTTGCGGAAATTAAATATAAATTCAAGACCAATTAAATGTCGGTATTTGACTATGCGCGCCGCCCTTCAAGGGAGGTCGTTGTAGGCGGTGTTCCGTTGGGAGCCGTCAATCCTGTCAGGCTGCAGTCGATGACCAATACATCTACGCTTGATACTGACGGATCTGTGGTTCAGTGCCGACGTATCGCTGAAGCCGGAGCCGACTATGTGCGTCTCACTGCGCAAGGTGTGCGCGAGGCTGAAAATATCGGAATCATCCGTAGCCGATTGCGGGAACAGGGAATATCAGTTCCACTTGTGGCCGATATTCATTTCAATCCGAAGGCGGCGTTCGCGGCGGCCAAGGTTACAGACAAGGTGCGTATAAATCCCGGAAATTTTGTTGATCCGGGACGCACTTTTCGTAAGCTTGAATATACCGATGAGGAATATGCTGCTGAACTTCGGCGCATTGATGATGCGTTTACACCGTTTATTGAAGTGTGTAAAGCCTCCGGAACGGCTATACGTATCGGAGTGAATCATGGGTCGCTGAGTGACCGTATTATGAGCCGTTATGGCGACACTCCCGCCGGTATGGTCGAGAGCTCCATGGAATTTTTGCGTGTTGCTGTCCGACGTGGATTCTTCGACATTGTCATCTCTATCAAGGCAAGCAACGTCACTGTAATGGTTGAGACGGTTCGCCGTCTTGTCGCAGCGATGGATGCGGAGGGGATGGATTTTCCGCTGCATCTTGGAGTGACCGAAGCGGGCGACGGTGAGGATGGGCGAGTGAAAAGCGCTGTTGGAATCGGCGCTCTTCTGTCGCAGGGCATAGGTGATACTATAAGAGTGTCTTTGAGTGAGGAACCGGAAAATGAGATTCCGGTAGCGAAAGCGTTGGTCGATTATATTTCCCGCAGAACCGGCGCGCCTTCGATTGAAGGTGCGTATATGCCCGGTTTCAATCCTGTGATGCCGTCGCGAAGAGAGTCGTTTAAGGTCGGCGATATTGGCGGGGGCCAGACTTCTGTGGCTGTAGCTCCGGGAGAAACAGCCTTGGAACGGTATGTGGAGATTGACGCTTCGATGCCGGTCGATGATGCTAAAAAAATTATAGCTTCCGTTTCTGATAGCGTAGTCGTTGTGACCACCTCCCACGTAAATCGCTCAGGCTCGGTAATGGCCGCAATTCATGCGTTGACGGCTGCCGGTGTCGACAATCCGGTCATCCCATGTCTTGACTATGGCGATGCTTCTTTCGATGATGTGGCGGTGATGGCTGCTGTTGATTTTGGCTCCATCCTGCTTAACGGTTTCCATGACGGAATCTGGATTAAAGCTTCGGCTCTGACCGATGACGAGCTTCGCCGTTTGAGCCTCGGCATTTTGCAGGCCGCCAGGTTGAAAATCAGCAAGACCGAATATATAGCTTGTCCGGGGTGCGGCAGGACGCTGTTTGATTTACAGTCCACATTAAAAGCCGTAAAAGAGGCTACGTCTCATCTCAAAGGATTGAAAATCGGCGTTATGGGATGTATTGTCAACGGCCCCGGAGAGATGGCCGATGCCGACTACGGGTATGTCGGAGCTGCTGCGGGCAACGTCAGTCTGTATAAAGGCAAGGAGTGTGTGGAGAAAAATATTCCGCAATCTGAAGCGATTCCGCATCTCGTCAAGCTTATCAAGGATTCCGGCGACTGGCAGGAGCCTTGAATTGTTAGGACTGGATGTAGATTTATAATAGAACACGATGGCTGCATAAAAGTCATCGTGTTTTGTTATGTAGGGAGGAGAAACGTATCATGTAAATGGATAAGGTTGAAAAAAGGATACTGATGATTGTGAGTATGATGGGAAGGGCAGAGTCGCCACTACCGAGATTATTGAGATTATTGCTTAATATGCCCTTATTGATCAGCCAGAAGTTGAGGACAACTAGAGAGTTATTGAGGGCATGTGCGAATATGGGCAACCATAATGAACCGCTCCATACATATATGTAACCGAAATAAGCTCCCATCAGCAGACGCGGGAAAAATCCGAAAAATTGCAGGTGAACGGCGCTGAATATGAATGCTGCTGACCATATGGCCATATGCTTGTTGCCGAATTTTGACATCATCAGGCGTTGCAGCCCTCCACGGAAAAACATTTCTTCGGCAAAGCCCGTAAGTACGCCCATAATCAGTATCGCGACTATCAGATCCCATACCGATGTGCCGCTCATAAGCCGGTCGGTCATCGCCTTGGCTGCATCCTCGCTGTTGCGTAACACTTCTTCGAGTCCCGACCATGATGAAGGCAAGTGTATGGATTCGTTCCATGCGACAATGCGGTTCATCGCCGGAATCGAGAATCCCGCTGTCGCTGCGGCCCATAGGGTAGGGGTCAATCTCGGACTAGTGTCAATACCGAGATATTGAGATGGTTTTGGACTGCATAACAGCATGGTCAGCTCCACAGGCAATATGAATACCGCGAGATCCTGAATGATGATTGCCCAGCGGAGAGTAGTGACGGTCTCTGTGCCGATGGCGCTCATAATGAACGATGCGGCGACGGTGAGCAATATCCACCAGCATACGAGCAGAAACAGCCCTTTCCCCGGACTGACTCTAAGATTTTTCTCAATCATCGTCAGTTGAATTTTTTTCGGTGGAATGTAAAGCCGCGTCCCAGATATTTTTCTCTCACCGTAGGATTTTCGGCAAGCTCTTCCGAAGTGCCCTGAAACAATATCTTTCCTTCAAACAGCAGATAAGCGCGGTCAGTGATTGACAGCGTTTCAGGCGCGTTATGGTCAGTTATCAGAATGCCTATATTTTTCTCCTTCAGGCGATACACGACTTCTTGGATATCCTCCACGGCAATAGGGTCGACTCCGGCAAACGGTTCATCGAGCATTATGAATTTAGGATTAATGGCAAGACACCGAGCTATTTCTGTGCGTCGTCGTTCCCCTCCCGACAAGCGGTCGCCGAGATTTTTTCTGACTTTATGGAGATTGAATTCCGAGAGGAGGCTTTCGAGTTTTTCTTTTTGATATTCGCGCGAGGTATTGGTCATTTCAAGCACGGCGCGTATATTGTCTTCCACGCTGAGTTTGCGGAACACTGATGCTTCCTGTGCAAGATAGCCGATACCGTTTTGTGCACGTTTATATACCGGATACTTGGTGATATTCAGGTCGTTGAGAAATATTTCCCCTTCATTGGGGGTTATAAGCCCCACGGTCATATAGAATGTCGTCGTTTTCCCGGCTCCGTTAGGGCCTAAAAGCCCCACAATCTCGCCTTGCCTGACATTGATGGACACATGATTGACAACTGTGCGTTTGCCATACTTCTTTACGAGATTTTCTGTGCGTAGCACCATGCTCTCCTGCATGTGTACAGCATCTTCCGCCGCAAGTTCCGGCGATTGTTCGGGAGTGATTGGATTATTTTCGGATTGCTCTTCCATTCTTATTGTTGTTTAGCCTTTCGCAGACGGGCTTCGATGTAGTCGGTCAATAGGTTTATAGCCACGATGTTGTTGCCTCCCTGCGGCACTATCAGGTCAGCAAACCGTTTTGACGGTTCGATATATTGCTGGTGCATCGGTTTAAGCACTTTTTCATAGCGGTCGATTACCATTTGTGCCGTTCTTCCGCGTTCAACAATATCGCGTGAAATGACTCGTATGAGCCGGTCATCAGCGTCAGCGTCCACAAAGACTTTCACGTCCATAAGATTGCGTAGCTCGGGTTGGGTAAGCACGAGAATCCCTTCGACAATCACCACATCGCGCGGTTCGACGGTGATGGTCTCCTTCTGACGTGTGCATGTAAGATAGCTATATGTCGGCATCTCTATGGTTTTGCCGTCCTTGAGCTCTTCGAGATGATTTTTCAGCAACGTCCATTCGATTGCTTCCGGCTCGTCGAAATTGATGTTGCACCGCATCTCGAAGGGGATGTGGCTTGAATCCTTGTAATAAGAGTCCTGTGGGATTACGGCTACTTCGCCAAGCGGAAGACTGTTTATAATCTTGTTGACGACAGTGGTTTTTCCCGAACCGGTTCCTCCGGCAATACCTATAATAAGCATACGGTAATCGATGTTTATTTCGCTTCTGATTCACAAAGTAAGTAAAAAAACATCTTACTGCAAAGAAAAATCCTTAACTTTGCGATATAAAGAATACGATATGATTATACAATCGTCACTGACAACTTTCGGGCGCTATTGCCTGTTTATGAAGCGTGTCTTCTCCATCCCGTTGAAATGGAGAGTCTTTGGACGTAAGTTTTTGCTGGAGGTAGGAAAACTTGGAATTGATTCGATTCCGTTGACGATTGTCATATCCGTGTTTATCGGGGCTGTGATATGTATACAGATGCAGCTCAACATGACATCCCCCATGATGCCGGCCTACTCTACCGGTCTTGCCACACGCGACATTCTTCTGCTTGAATTCAGTTCTGCCGTCCTGTGTCTGATATTGTCGGGAAAGGTCGGTTCAAACATCGCTTCCGAAATCGGCACTATGCGTGTTACCGAGCAGATCGACGCTCTTGAGATTATGGGTATCAATTCCGCCCAGTTTCTGGTGTTGCCCAAAATTCTGGCTTTTATGTTCTTCATTCCGGTGTTGGTTGTG
Source organism: uncultured Muribaculum sp. (assembly GCA_964651105.1). Lineage (GTDB taxonomy): Bacteria > Bacteroidota > Bacteroidia > Bacteroidales > Muribaculaceae > Muribaculum. Next base: position 18,355 of record CAZYXN010000043.1, read on the forward strand.
TTTTCCATCGCCACAGGCTTGCTCGGCGGCTGGTTGATCGCGGCTTTTACCGATATGATTCCTGTGTCGAGATACATATACGGCCTACAGACCATGTTTGTCGAGTGGTATGTGTGGTACACCATAATCAAGGCTTTGGTCTTTTCGGTGATTATCACTTCTGTGTCATCTTTCTTCGGCTACTATGTCAAGGGCGGCGCTCTTGAGGTGGGGAAAGCGTCGACTGACGCCGTTGTGGCAAGCTCTATTCTGATTCTGCTGTTTGATGTGATTCTGACTAAACTTTTGATGCAATGATTGAGGTTAAGGACATTGAAAAATCTTTTGACGGAGTAATGGTGCTCAAAGGGGTAAGCGCTGTGTTTGAAACAGGCAAGACCAACCTTATTATCGGTCAGAGCGGTTCCGGAAAAACGGTGTTGATGAAATCCCTCGTCGGGCTTGTTCGTCCTGAAAACGGACAGATTCTGTATGACGGCCGCAATCTTCTTGAGATGGATCGCAATCAGGTGCAGCAGTTAAGGACTGAAATAGGGATGCTGTTTCAGGGTTCGGCTCTGTTTGACTCCGAGACGGTTCTTGGAAATGTGGAATTCCCTCTCATGATGTATACCGATATGAGCGTGGCCGAACGTCGCGATCGTGCGCGTTTTTGCCTTGAACGTGTCGGCTTGAAAGGAGCCGATGATAAGTACCCAAGCGAGATTTCCGGCGGTATGCAGAAACGTGTCGCCATTGCCCGTGCTATCGCGCTTAACCCAAAATACCTCTTTTGTGACGAGCCTAATTCCGGCCTTGACCCTAAAACGTCGATTCTGATTGACGAATTGTTGAGCGACATAACTCACGAGTACAAGATGACTACCGTGATAAATACTCACGACATGAACTCTGTGCTTGGCATAGGTGAGAATATCATTTTTATTAATAAAGGATATAGAGAATGGGTCGGCAACAAGGAATTGATTTATGAGACTGCCAATGAGGCTCTGTCCAACTTCGTCTTCGCCACCGACCTTTTCCAGAAAGTGAAAGAATACGTGTTGCAAAATGCTCATCGGTGAGATATAAAGTCACTGAGCGGCTTTCGCAACACTGATCATCGTCTATGCTTGTTGTGCTATCGGCATATTGTACTTATTTCGAGCCATTGCCTGAAGATCCTCCGTCGTGTCGCATTCGTCGACAATCTCTACTCCGAGCATCGATTCGATGACATCCTCCATTGTGACTATTCCCCTCATACACCCGTATTCGTCCGTTATGACAGAAATGTGTTCCTTTTTCTCCAGCATTTTCTGCCATATTTCTGATACTTTTTCCGTTTCCGGGAAATAAAGGATGGGACGTAGGATTTCGCTTACCGGAAGCAGAAATTCATCACGGGCAAGCATCTCAAGCACTGTCGCCCTTCGGACATAGCCTATTATGAATTCATGACGGTCGTCGTACACCGGAATTCGAGAAAACGGCGCGAGTGATTTGTTTTCATAAAATTCTTTCATTGTGGTGTCTTTGGCGACGGATGAAACCACCACAAAGGGTGTCATAATCTCTTTGGCGCTCACATTGACAAGTTTCAGAAAATTTTGTAGTATGCGGTTTTCTGAATGTTCGAAAACCCCCTCATTGGCTCCTACGTTTACCATCGCCGCCACCTCCTCGCGGCTTACGGTGAGCGGTTGGATTTTTGGAGAAAAGCATCGTGTGAGAAGTTCCGACAGCCATACAAGGGGATAGGTTGTCACAATCAGAACGCGGATTATCTTGGCCGACGGCATTGCCAGTGTTCTCCAGTAGGAGGCGCCGATGGTCTTGGGAATGATTTCCGACAATACGAGTATGAGCAGCGTGAGAATTGCCGAGATTATTCCAAAATAGGCTTCGCCGAACACTTTTACTGATTCCGAGCCCACTCCGGCTGCTCCTATGGTGTGGGCGACGGTGTTGAGCGTAAGAATGGCGGCCACCGGACGGTCGACATTGGTCTTGTATTTCATCATCAGAGAGGCCGTTTTTACCCCCTGGCTCTCTTTCATGGAGATGAATGATATCGGGGTGGAAAGTAATACTGCTTCAAGCACGGAGCAGAGGAATGATACCGCCAGAGCTCCGAAAAGATATAATAATATTAATGTCATAAAACTTAGTATAAGTTGAAACTCCCCGGATGCGGTGATGCATTCGGATTACTGGAAAGAGGAAAGAGGGCAAGCGTGTGTGAATGGCTATTCTCGGAAAACATGATATTTGATTCTGGCCGGTGGTGTGGTGATGATTTCGGTCAGAATCGCTGTTTTCGTGTAAATATGATTGGATTGTGTGAAGTTCTGTTCAATGCTTTCCGAATACTCCTGTTGGACGGATGCCTGTAATGACATGGCAATACATTCTATTTCTCCCTCTTGTTCATGCCCGGGATATTCGATGCATTCGCTGTGGATTGGAATTAAGAGCAGAGATGCAAATAAGCATAATAAGAATGTTATGATTCGTGTCATATATGCAAAATTATATATACGAAGAATTATATGCAATATCTTTTGTTTAAAAAGATATCTGATTCTTCAACAAATAAAGGATTGCGAATGTTTTCATTGATAGACCTCTTCTTGTTCGGCAATGTTAAAAGCGGGCAATCATTTTTCCAAATGAAAAATAATTGCTACTTTTGCATTCGAAATCGGATGACTTCTCCGGGTGGATAAATTTGGCTGCTTGCAACCACCGAAAAAAATGCTAAAACCGCATCGGTTTTCCTGTTTTTTTCACTCCGCCCGTGTTCACTCCGGTACGGAGATTTTTATTTTATGAAATTAAAAAACAGGGTTTATGAAAAATTATCTTTTTACTTCCGAGTCTGTTTCTGAAGGGCACCCCGATAAAGTGGCCGATCAGATATCAGATGCCGTGCTTGACGAATTTCTTGCATACGACCCTAATTCAAAGGTCGCTTGTGAAACGCTTGTCACCACCGGCCAGGTAGTCATTGCCGGCGAGGTCAAGAGCAATGCCTATGTCGACCTTATGGAAGTG